>CALGAS010000525.1 GCA_937959175.1 uncultured bacterium
CGCCTCGATCTGCTCGAGGGCCTCCCCGATCCGCTCCACGGCGCGGTGTTGCTCGCTGCTGCCGGCCTGAACCTCTTCCACCAGCGATCGCACCGCCGCCGACTGCTCGGCCAGCGCGGTGATCGCGGTGGTGACCTCGTCGACCTTCGATCGGCCGGCCTGCGACCGCGCGATCGATTCCTCGATCAGGCCGGCCGTCTCACGGGCCGCCTCGGCGGATCGCTGAGCGAGGCTGCGAACCTCATCGGCGACCACGGCAAAGCCGAGGCCCGCCTCGCCGGCCCGGGCGGCCTCCACGGCGGCATTGAGGGCGAGGATGTTGGTCTGAAAGGCGATTTCATCGATCACTTTGTTGATCTTGGAAATCCGGGTGGCCCCTTCGTCGATCTCCTCCATCGCAGTGACCATCCCGGCGAGCAGCGTCGTCGCCTCTCCGAACTGTTCCCGCTCCTTGCCAACCAGGTCGGCGGCGGCCGTGGTGCGGCGGGAGTTCTCGGTAGCCATGCTGCTGGTCTCGCGGGCCGAAGCTGAAATGTCCTCCACCGCCGCCACCTGCTCGGACGCCCCCTGGGCCAGCGACTGGCTGGCAGCCGCCACCTGCGTCGCCCCGCTGCCGACATTCTCGGCGGTGTCGGAGAGGCTGCCGATGGCCGCCTGAAGGTTGCGGCCATGCCGGCCGATGCTCAGCCATGTCAGCACGGTGGCCGCCAGGGCGACAGCCACGACCGTGAGGACCAGCCAGTCGGTCTGGCGACGGATGCCGGCGACCGTCGCCTCCGTCCGCCGATCGATCATCTCCTCAAACTCGCTGATCGGATTCATGATGATGTCCTTGTCGGCATGGTATTGCTCGTCATGCATGATCCGCCGAGCCATGTCGAGGTCGGGCTCGCCCTCCTTCGTGTAGCCTCCCTTCCCGTCGGCAAACCGTCCTTTGACGGCGTTCATGGCGATTGTCTCGGTGGTGACCAGGGCGTTGGAGTTGTCCTCGGCCTCCTTGAGTTTGGTGAACTCTTCCGGCGTGAACCCCTCCCGCTCCATCAGCGTCCGCAGCGGCACGATCCGGCCGTCGGGCCTGGCAGCCTCGCCGTTCCGCACCGCCAGGACATGCCAATACTGCCGTTCGTAATCTGCATCGCCCGTGACGACGTACGTCCGAGCGAGCCTCGTCAACTCATCGGAACTTCGCCGCAGCTCATTGGCCAGCCGGTACGAGGCGTAGCGACTCGACTGGGCCCGGTTGAGCCGCTGCTGGTTCCAGAACGCCAGCAGCGACAAGACCAGCAGACCGGCCACGGGCCCGATCGTGGTGAGCTTGAGGCGTTGCAGCGTGTTCATGTCGGCTCCCGGGGTATGGCTCGAGGGCGGGATCGGCCCGCCGGGCTAGTCTAGTTCGCGGATTGGGCTGCTCCTCGGCGGTAGATTCCGCATTTTCAGAGTTTCCGGCAGCGGTGAAATCACGAGCTAGGATTGGCAACGTTGCCGGCGGCCCGTGTCCCGGGGTCGCCCTCCGCCTGTCTGGATTTCGGCCATGGCTGATCAGCAATCGATGAGCGACCCCGACGATCTGCTCCGCAAGATCGGGCTGGAACTCGCCTTTCTCGACCTGGCGGCCGAGGCCGACACCACGACGCTCAGCGGGCTGCTCGAGGCGTTCGCGCGGTCCCTGGACGACGCTCCTGCCGCGATCCGTGGAGCGCTGGCGACGGCTGGCGGCTGGCTGGCCGATGCCTCCTCACGACCGAGCGATCTCGCAGCCGCCTTCACCGAGTGGCATGCCTGGACGACCGAGGCGATCACCGCCTGGCAGCAGCAGCGGCCCCTGCCGCCGCTGCCGCCGCTGCTGGCACCGCCGCCGGAGCCCGGGCCGATTGTGGCCGGGGCAGGCGAATCCCGCTGGCAACCTCCGACGGACGCAGACGCCGCTGAGGAGGTTCCACTGCTGCCGGCCGGGTTTGACCCCGAGATGATCGGCCTGTTTTGCAGCGAGGCCGAGGAACTGCTGTCCGACATCGAGCAATCGGCCATCGTGCTCGAAACCGATGCATCGGACGCAGAGACCCTGGCCACGCTGTTTCGCAGCTTCCATACGCTCAAGGGCAACGCGGCCGTCATGAAGCTCGCCGTGCTGCAACGGCTGGCCCACGAGGTGGAGTCGCTCCTCGATGCCGCCCGCCGCGGCCGGCGGCCGCTCGACCGTGACGCGATCGACGTCGTCTTGGCGGCGGCCGACCTCGTGAGTCGGGCGGTGGCCGAGATGGGCCGGCAGCTCGCCGGCCAGGATGCGGGCCGGTCGATTCCGTTGCCTGTGTCCGCCGTGATCGACAGGGTCCACGCCGTAGTGGCGAGTCCCTCGCAGCCGCCGCGGACAGAGCCGCAGGCTGCTTTCCAGCCGGCCCCCGCGGAGCCGCCCGCGGCACAGCCACCCGAGCCGCCGCGTGCCGCGGTGCCTGAGGCCCCTGCCTCGCCCTCGCCCCAGCCGGCACCCGCGGCCGCCTCGCCCGCTCCGCGCGACAGCCAGCCGGCAACTCCCGCCCCGATCCCAGCCCCACCTCGCCTCGGCCGCGCCGCCACCTCCGTGCGGGTCGACACGGGCAAGCTCGACAACCTGGTTGACCTCGTCGGGGAGCTCGTGATCGCCCAGTCGATGGTCTTCCAGGCGGCCGCCACCTCGGCCGATGAGCGGCTGACACGGTCCCTCGGCCAGTTGCGAGGCATTACGGCCGACCTCCAGCGAACGGCGATGGCCATGCGAATGCTGCCGATCAAGGGCACCTTTCAGAAGATGGCCCGGCTGGTCCGCGACACCGGCGTGGCCCTCGGCAAGCAGATTCGCCTCGTCATCGAGGGCGAGGAGACGGAGCTCGATCGCACGGTCATCGAGGAGATCGGCGACCCGTTGGTCCACATGCTCCGCAACGCCGTCGACCACGGGATCGAGCTCCCCGCCGAGCGAGAGGCCGCCGGCAAGCCCGCCACGGGCACGATCCGTCTGCGGGCGTTCCACGAGGGGGGCTTCGTCGTGATCGAAATCGCCGACGATGGCCGTGGGCTCGACCCGGCCAGGATCCGGACCAAGGCGATCGAGCGGGGCCTCCTCGCCCCCGACGCGGTGATCGACCGGCGGGAGCTCCTGGAACTGATCTTTGCCCCTGGCTTTTCCACCGCTGAGCAGATCAGCGACGTGTCGGGCCGTGGCGTCGGCATGGACGTCGTCCGGCGGAACATCGAACGGGTCCGCGGCAAAGTGGAGATCGACTCGGTGCCGGGTCAGGGGACCACCTTCACGGTCTTCATGCCCCTGACGCTGGCGATCATCGAGGGGCTGATCGTGACGGTCGCCGACCAGCGGTTCGTCATCCCGACCCTCGCCGTCCGGGAATCGTTTCGCCCCCTGACAGGCAGCATCACCACCGTGCAGGGTCGAGGCGAGTTGGTCGACGTCCGCGGCCGCCAGGTGCCGCTGTTGCGGCTGGGCAGGCACCTCGGGATTGGCGGGGTGGAGGACGTGAACCAGGGCATCGTGGTGGTGCTCGAGGCAGGTCACGACTGCCGCGGCCTGCTGGTGGACGATCTCGCCGGCAAGCAGGAAGTGGTGATCAAGTCGTTGGGTGAAACCTTTGCCGGCCGGACCGCCTTCGCCGGCGCCGCGATCCTCGGAGATGGCCGCGTGGGCCTGATCCTCGACACCACGGCGCTGGTCCGACTCGGCCGCCGTTCCACGGAGACCGCGGCCTGAAGCCGCCATGAGACGATGTCCAAGCCTCACACCGACCACGCCTCTCTCGAGCAGCCCCGGGCGTCCGCCGCCGAGGGCAAATACCTGACCTTCACACTGGCCGCCGAAGCCTACGGGGTGCCGGTTCTGGCCGTCCGGGAAATCATCCGGCTCTGCCCGATCACGCCGGTCGCCACGATGCCGCCTCATGTGCGAGGCGTCATCAACCTGAGGGGCCGGGTCATCCCGCTGATCGATCTGCGGGTCCGTCTCGGGCTCCCGCCCGAACCCGATCATGATCGCACCTGCATCATCGTGGCCCAGGTGGCCACACCCGGCGGCGGCAGGCCCTACGCCGTCGTCGTCGACAGCGTCGACGAGGTGGCCAGCCTTTCCGCAGCCGACATCGCCGCGCCGCCCGACTTCGGAGCCGCCGTCGACACGCGGTTCATCACCGGCATGGCCCGTCGAGAAAGTGGCGTGGCGACGCTCCTCGACCTCGACGCGATCGCCACGGCGGATCAGCTTCTCGAACCTTCCGCCGACGCTCCCCCCGATTCATCCCGCGGTCCAGGAGATCAGCCATGAGCCACCTGACGATTCCTCGTCGCGTCGGCGTCGCCTTCGCGATCCTCGTCCTCGCGGTGCTCGCCGTTGGCGGCGCCTCGCTCTGGCGGCTCTGGGCCCTCAATGCCAACGTCGAGACGCTCTCGGGCAACACCGTGCCCTCGGTGGTGACCCTCAGCCGGGTCATCACCGACAATCTCGTGATTCTCCAGGCTGCTCGGACGGCCGTCCTCGACACCGATCAGCCGGACCGGATGCAGGCCGCCCGCGGACAGCTCACCGAAGCGATCCGCCGCAGTGACGAGGCGGTGGCAACCTATCGCGGCCTGCTCAGCGATACCGAAGACCAACGGCTCTTCGAACTTGGCCAGCAGGCGCGGCAGGCGTTCTTGGCGGAGGTCCGGGAGGCGATCAATCTCGCCGATGCGGGCGAGGCCGCCGCCGCCCGGGCCGCCATTCTCGACGGTGTTGAAGCCGTCGCCGACCGCTGCCTCGATCGGTTCAACGAGGCGATCGAACACAACCTCGACCTTGCCTCCATCGAGGTGGCAGCGGCCCGGTCGCGACTCCGCTCCGGCTATGCGGTGGCCGGCACGATGATCGCCCTGGCCACCGTCCTTGGCTCGTTCCTGGCCGCCGGCATCACCCGGTCGCTCTCGAAGGCGCTGATCGGGATCTCCGATGCCCTGGAAACCGGGGCGACCCAGACAGCCGACGCCTGCGACCGGCTGGCGGGGGTGAATCGCACGGTTGCCGCAGGCTGTGCCGAACAGGGCTCGGCGGTCGCGGAAACCGGGGCAGCCCTCGAACAGATGTCGGCGATGATCCGCTGCACGGCCGACAATGCCGCCCGTGCCACGCAACTGGCCCGCGAGGCCCGCTCGGCGGCCGAGACCGGTGCCGGCACGATGGCGGAGATGGACGCCGCCATGCAGTCGATCGGAGCGGCCAGCGCCGAGGTCGCCAAGATCGTCAAACAGATCGACGAGATCGCCTTTCAGACCAACATCCTCGCCCTCAACGCGGCCGTCGAGGCGGCCCGGGCCGGGGAGGCCGGCGCCGGCTTCGCCGTGGTGGCCGACGAAGTTCGTTCGCTCGCCCAGCGGAGTGCCGCAGCGGCTCGCGAAACGGCCGAGCGGATCGAGGCGGCGATCGAGAGTAGCCGACAGGGCGAGGCGAGCTGCGGCCGGGTGGGCCGGTCGTTGACCACGATTGCCGAGCACGTGACCGCGGCCGACAAGCTCGTCGCCGAGATCGCCACCGCGGCCCAAGAGCAGGCGCAGGGCATCCGTCAGATCGGCTCGGCGATGAACCAGCTCGACCAGGTGACGCAGGAAAACGCCGCCCGAGCGGATGAAGGCGTCGCGGCCGCCAGCGATCTCACCGCCCAGGCCGCGGATGTTCGTGGGCACGTCGAGGGGCTGCGGGCGCTTGTCGTGGCGGGCGGCCCGCCGCCGGCAGCCGCTCGTCTGCCGGCGACAGCACCCCTCGATCCGGCCGCATCTCAGAGAGCAACGCTGCCGGCACCCCGGATTCCGATGCCCGGTGACGCCGGCCTGGAGGACGCCGACGACAGGCACTTTCGGGATTTTTGATGTCCGGCGGGTGAAGTGCCGGAGGTGGTGGAGGGTGAACGCGGTTTGGGCGGGTTGGTGGTGAGCGATTGTTCGGGCTTCCGGAGACCGGGAAAGCCCAACGGCCCGCCGTCCCCCCGGCTCGCGCCGGGGGGCTTCTA
>CALGAS010000526.1 GCA_937959175.1 uncultured bacterium
GGTTGTGCTTGCCGCAGACCTCAACATCTTTGTCGACGGTCAGGGCGGCGGGAGCGGCCACGTCGCCGCCGATCACGAAGCGGCCCTTGAGCGTGCCCCAGTCTGCGGCGGAGGCCGTCGTCGCAAGGAGCAGGATGGCGGGAAGGACACGAACGAACAGGAGACGGAAGGCGGGCATACAGTTCTCCGGATCTGGCGGAAGATGAATCACAAGGCGGGATTGAGGAAAAACGAGCGTGATCGAGGAAACACGGCAGTTCTGGAGGCGGCGTGCCGCGACCGGCGGGCCGGGCCACCGCCAACTTTCATTCTAAACCGGACCTCCGAACTGACGAATCGACGGCAGCGGCGTCGGTGGCGGCCGGGGTCGGGGCTGCCGCCTCGCTCGTCGGTTCGGCGGCAGGCGGAGCCGATGCCGCCGGGGGCTGATCTCCCCGCAGGAAGGCCTCCAGCGACAGATTTCGCTTGGCGAACAGGTCGAAGTGCATCAAGAGATCGGTGAGGGCGTCGACCTGCTGCTCGCTGTCGCCCGCATAGAGATCCTGGCTGACCGGCTTGTCGAAGGGAATATTCACCGGCATCCCGGTGTAGGGCAGGAACCGCTTCGGGTTGGCAATCCAATCGTGGACATAGTCCGGCCGGAGCCGCTCATGCACGCGGGCCAACTGCGGCGCCAACGCCTTGACGCTGCCCGGCGGCGTGTAGTCGCCCACCAAGTGGCACTTCACGCAGTAGTTGTTGTTGGTCACGATCCGCAGCGCACCATCGAGGTGCCCCGGTTGCTCGAGTTCCTTCATGGCCACGGCCGACTCATCAAGCCGCGGATCGTAGACGTAGGGATACTCGGCGCCATCGACAGCGGCGAAGTAGTCGACCATCCGGGCGGCCTGCTCGGCCGACCAGTTGAAGCGAGGCATTCGCAGCACGGCGGGCGGCCGGATCGGATGGGGATTGAGCAGGAAGCGGTGCAACCAGGCCGACTGCACCTTCTTCCCTTCGCCGACCAGCGGCGGCGGCAGCCAGCCCCAGGCATCCTCCGGCTTGACGTTGGGATTGACCTCCATCTCGTCGGCGATCACCACCGGATAGAGGAGCCTCGCGAGATCGCCGCCCCAGGCGGGGTAGGTCTTGCCTGCCGCCAGGTCCTTCTCCGGCACGAACACCGTCTGGCCGCCGACGGCCCAGGGCTGGCCGTCCACGAGGGCGTCGCTGAAGAGCATCATCGGCCGGTGCGGGATGATTTCGGGATCCTCGTCCGCCTCCTCCCGATCGATCGGCAGGAAGTCTTGATCGACCAACTGCGGCTGGCCCGTCTCGGCGTCGAGCAGCGGCATGCCATGCAGGCTGGCATGGTGACGCCCGGACGCATCGGCCTCGAGCGAGGCAGCGACCTGCTTGGGCGTGAAGCGGGGAGCGAGGAACGGGTAATCGGGCACCTCGGCCGGCTCGCCCAGGGCCCCGGGCCGGAAGGCGACGTCCCATCGATCCATTTGCAAGACGTGGCAGCCGCCGCAGTTGAACTGCTCGGCGACGACGAGCCCGTCGAGCCGGGCCTGCTCGCGGGGCCCGGGATTGTGGACAAACTGCGGGGCGGGCGGCTCGGCCACGAGTCCGAGCACGAAGGTCATCACCGCCTCTCGCTGCTCGTCGTTGAAGGGGAACTGCGGCATCCGGTACCGCTCGTTGTAGGTCTTGTTTTCGGCCTTCTTGTAGTCGTAGCTCCGCGGAGCCCGAAGCTTCTGCCAGAGGAACCCTTCCCGCTCATGGCCGACGAGTTTCTCGAGGAAATAGCCTGTGTCGGGGTCGAGCGACTCGATGTCGACGTGCATGTCGTCACCCTCCACGCCGTAGGCGAGTTCGGTCGCGAAGGGTGAGGCGGGCTCGTCGTGCGGGCCATCGGCGGCCGTCCCGCCGTGCCCATCGCCGTGCGGGCCACCGTGGTCCCCGTGGCCGCCGTGGGCCTCCGCGAGCTGGTGCATCACGAAGTGCGAGACCTGCTCGAAGGCGATCCGCGAGGCGTCCTTGCGGCCCCAATCAGCCAGGGCGGCACCAGCCGGCTTGGCATCTTCAAAGCCAGGTATGTCGTGGCAGGAGTAACAGGCGAGCTTGGCGATCGTCTTCTTGCCGACATAATGAAGCAGCGTCTCGTCACGAGCCGGGCCATCGAGGCCGACGAGCATCTGCTCATCGCCCCGCATCGTCGCCTGATCCTCGGCGAGACCCGTTTCGAGGATGGACTGGGCCCGAACGGTCGGGAACCGTTCTTTGAGGTAGAGCAATGCCAACTCGTCGAGGGCTTCCCGCTCCTCAGCGGTGAGGCTCGAGGCCGACGGAATATCCTCCGGCCGCCAGTCGTCCGTCGACTGCATCAGGTAGGCGGTCGCGTCGGCGGCGGGATCAGAGACGGTGCCGTCGGCAAGCGTCTCCGGTTCGAGCAGGACATTGGGCATCAGCGTCTTGGAATGGTAGCGGGCCGGCTCCCGCAGCCAGCTGTAGAGCCACGCTTTGCCGTTCGGATTGGAGGCCATCTTGGCACCGATCCGCGACAGCTCCGGACCATGGTTGCTGGTCGCCTCCGGGAAGTCGGCATGCTGGTGGCAGGCGAGGCAGCCCCGCAACTGGAAGAC
>CALGAS010000527.1 GCA_937959175.1 uncultured bacterium
CTGGGTTTCTCATCTGGGCCCGTCGGCGGGTGGGAAACGATCCGCGACTGGCCGAGCCGGACGGCTTCGCCAGCTACTCCCCACAAGCGCTGACGCAATAGAAGCCCCCCGGCGCGAGCCGGGGGGACGGCGGGCTGTTGGGCCTTCCCGGTCCCCGCAAGCCCGCGCAACCGTTCACCACCAACACGCCCAATCCGCGTGCCCTACGAAAAACCTCGGGGACTTCAACCGCCGGACGGCGGGCCGTCCCGGTTCCGCGGCTCGCCGCCGTCCCGCCCGCTCACGCCCCTCCGGCCCGCTTTTCACCCCCCCTCCCCGCGCCGCGACCCTGGCGGTAATCTTCCGGCTGCGGACGCCCCTGGCGGGGCATCCGGTATCGGGAGGCGGGCTCTCATGCACGTCGCCGTCGTCGATGATGATCCGGCAGTCGCTCGCGCCGTCAGCACGGCCGTTCGCAACGCCGGCCATACCTGCACCTGCTTCACCGACGGCGGCAAGGCCTTCAACGGCAACGCGCTGCTCGGCAGCGACCTGGTGGTGCTCGACCTGATGCTCCCGGGACTCGGCGGCCTCGAGCTGCTCCGGCATGCGCGGGCCTGCGGCGTGCGGACGCCGGTGATCGTGCTGACGACCCTCGGCACGGTATCCGACAAGCTGGCCGGCTTTGCGGCGGGCGCCGACGACTACCTCGTCAAGCCCTGCGAGATGGAGGAGCTGCTGGCCAGGATCGAGGCGGTGCACCGCCGCTTTGCCGACCGCCCCACGATGGAGCTCGAGGCGGGGCCGCTGCGGCTCTGCCTCGCCAACCAGCGGCTGACGCTCGCCGGCACTGCGATCGACCTGACGCCGACGGAGTTCTCCATTCTCGAGTTGCTGATGCGGTTCCACGGTCAGGTCGCGACCCGCGCCATGCTCTGCGAGCACGTCTGGGGCCTGACCTGGAAGGGGCCCGCCAACGTCCTCGAGGTCCACATCAACCGGCTTCGTGGCAAGATCGACAACGGACGGGCGCTGTCCCTGATCCGGACGATCCGGGGGCGGGGGTATGCCTTGGCCGCCAGCTGATCGGACCGGCTGGAACAGGCCGCCGGCCCGGCTGAAGTCGCTGCCCGGCGTCTGCTACAACCAGCGGCCATGAGCGATGACCGCTGCCTGGCCGGAATCGTCTTTGCGGTGCCCGTCGAGGCCGACGCCTTCCAACGGCGGGTCTCCGGCCAGACCGAAACCATCACCGAGGGGCTCACCTTCCGCGAGGGCCGGCTCGCCGCCGGGGCGGAGCCGAAGGTCGCCTGGTGTGTCGGCGGGGTCGGCGAGGAACCGGCTGCCCGGGCGGCCCGTCTCCTGATTGCCGGCCATCGACCGCGGCAGATGATCTCGGCGGGCTTCGCAGGCGGGCTCGACCCCGGGCTCGCCCGAGGTAGCCTCGCGCGTCCGGCGGGCGTTTGCGGGCAGGGAGCTGCGCACGAGTCCCTGCCGCTTGTCGGCGGTGACGAGCAGGGGCTGATGCTCGTGACGGTCGACCGGATCGTCCGGACCGCCGCCGAGAAGCGGGCCCTCGCCGCCGCAACCGGCGCTGCCCTGGTCGACATGGAGACGCTCGCGGTGGCCCGTGTGGCCCACAGCGAGCGACTCGCCTGCCGCGGCCTGCGGGTCATCTCGGACGCCGCCGATGACGAACTCCCGCCCGACCTCGGCCGGCTGATCCAGCCGCAGTCCGCGGCTCGACGGGTCGGTGCCGTCCTGGGCATGCTCGGCCGCCGGCCTCGGTCGGCTGTCGACCTCTGGCACCTCTGGGAACGAGCGGTCGTCGACGGCAAGACGCTGGCCGAAGGGCTCGTCTCGATCCTTGCCGAAATCGCCGGCGACGCGGCCGCCGAGGCCTAGCGGGCTCACTCGCTGCCGGCGAGCATGCGAACGAGCCGACCACGGGGCAGGGTGGTCGGAGCCGCCGGGCAGGGGAGGCCCAGGTGTGAAGCCGTCGCCAGGGCGGCCGAGCGACCGCTGCGAACCGCGCCTTCCATCGTCGACGGCCAGCCGGTGGCGGTCCAGTCACCGGCGAGGAAGAGATTCGGGACCGCCGTCCGGGCGGGCGGCCGCACCGCATCGACGCCGGGCCGCACCGAGAGGACGGCCGTCGGATCGGTGACGATCCGGGAATCGACGACGGCCGCATCGCAAGCCGCCGGAAAGGCCTCGCGGAGTTCGGCCACGACCGTCTCCCGGAGCCGCTCCCGGTCGCCGCCGAGCAGATCCCGCGAACCGCTGATCACCACCTGGCAGTAGCCGGGAGGGGCGTCGGCCGGCCGGAAGACCCAGTGCGATACCCGCCCGAGCAGTACGGCGTGGGGCAGATCGATGCAGTCGCGGTCAAACCAGAGATGCACCGCGGTGATCGGTGAGCCGGCCAGCCGGTCGTCGGCCGGTGGCACGATGTCGGGAGCCAGCCGGGCCGCGGCCCGCCACGGCACCGCCAGGATCGCGGCCTCGCAGGGCAGGGGAGCCTCGTCCACCATGACCGCCTCGACCGCTCCAGCGGCGTTCCGCTTCAGACCGCTCACCGGCCGGCCGGTTTCCACGATCACGCCGCGGGAAGCGAGCCAGGTGACGAGCCGGTCCCCGAAGAGCCGGCCGAGGGGCTCGGTTGGCACAAACAGGTCAGCCGCCTCGGGGTGGGCCAGGAAGCCATCGACGGCCACCTTGCGGGCCGCGGCGATGTCGACCAGATCGATCGACTCGCCGAGGGCGCTTTCCAGGACCGGCTGCCAGAAGAGGCGGATCACCGCCTCGGGCTGGCCGACCGACTCGAGCCAGGCCAGGGCCGTCGGCCGCTGGCCGCTGGCCGGGCCGCGATAGGCCGCCAACTGGAGCATGCCCCGGGCGAGGGCGGCCTTTTCCCGCAGCGAAAAATGCTTCATGCCGAACAGCAGCGGTGCCAGGTGCAGCGGGGCGGGAAGCCAGCGGGCCGGCGTGCAGGCGGCCCGCCGGTTGTCGGGGGCGATGAACCAGAGTGTGCGATCGCGGCGAATGGCATCGGCCAGGCCGGCCTGCCGGCAGAGGTCGAGAAAGTTCGTGCAGCAGCCCATCGCCACGTGCTGACAGGCATCGACGAGTCCGCCCGAGACGGGATCCTCGAACGAGGCCGCCCGCCCCCCGGCCTGCCGGCGGCCCTCGAGCACCACCACCGCCAGCCCGCGGTCGGCCAAGGCGGCGGCCGCCGCCAGGCCCGCCAGACCGCCGCCAACAATCGCGACACGAGGAGCAGACCTGGGCGGTGTGGTGTCCATCCGAATGCGCTCGGGCCGTGGCCGCGGCGGGCGAGGCTGACATCAAGGAGAAGCTGCTTGCCGGTCACAGCGCCATCGGTCGCGACTACAAGGTGCACCTGGACGGCTACAACTTGATGCCTTACTTCAAGGGCGAAGTGGCCGAGGGACCGCGCCGTGAATTCTTCTACTGGACCGACGACGGCAACCTGGCCAACCTGCGTTACGACCGTTGGAAGATCGTCTTTCTGGAGCAGCGTGAGCACGGCTTCAATGTCTGGCAGGAGCCCTTGATTCCGTTGCGCTTGCCGAAGCTCTTCTGC
>CALGAS010000528.1 GCA_937959175.1 uncultured bacterium
GTCAGTGGAAAAGCAGAATGTCCCCTTTTTTGCCGCTCGTTCGCTGCCTGCTACAACGTGGAGACGGTGTTCTCGAATGCTCAGGTTGAGGCCATGAAAAAAATCTCGCGGATTGGTGTGGGCGGCCCGGTCGGGTCGGGCAAGACGGCGATCATCGAGGCGATCACGCCGATCCTCGTGAAGATGGGGGTCAAGGTGCTCGTCGTCACGAACGACGTCGTCACCACCGAAGACGCCAAGCATGTCCAGCGGACGCTCAAGGGGGTGCTCGTCGAGGAGCGGATCCTGGGCGTCGAGACGGGCGCCTGCCCCCACACGGCCGTCCGCGAGGATCCCAGCATGAACCTCGCCGCCGTCGAGGACATGGAGGGGCGGTTTCCCGACACCGACCTGGTCCTGATCGAGAGCGGCGGCGACAACCTGACGCTCACCTTCAGCCCCGCCCTGGTCGACTTCTTCATCTACGTCATCGACGTCGCCGCCGGTGACAAGATCCCCCGCAAGAACGGCCCGGGGATCACCCAGTCGGATATTCTCGTGATCAACAAGACCGACCTGGCCCCCTACGTCGGCGCAAGCCTCGAGGTAATGGATCACGACTCGCGGCTGATGCGGGGCGACAAGCCGTTTGTGTTCACCAACTGCAAGACCGGCGAGGGGATCGAGGAACTCGTCACGCTGATCTGCCAGCAGGCCCTCTTCGACCTCGACCTCCCGGAACCGGCCGCATGAGCGGCCCGGCCGAGCCGGCCGGTCCGCCGCCGCGGGAGCTGGCCGCCTACCTCGACGAGCCTCCCCAGCTGGCGACCGGCTCGCCCGGCAAGAACGGCTACCTCCGGCTCGGCCTCGAGCGGCGCGGGCCGAAGACGATTCTCGTCGACCTCGAACGGCGGGCTCCGCTCCTGGCCCAGCAGGCCCTCTACTGGGACGAGGCGATGCCGGGGCTGGCCTGCGTCTACATGATCTCCAACGCCGGCGGCGTCTTGCAGGGAGACCGCAACCGCATCGAGATCACCCTCGGGCCGGACGCCCAGGCCCATGTCGCCACGCAGTCGGCCACCAAGATCCACGAGATGGACCACAACCACGCCCGCCAGGACCAGACGATCCGGCTGGCCGCAGGGGCCTACCTGGAGTACCTGCCCGAGCCGACGATTCCCCACCGCCACGCCCGCTACCTGACGCTCACCCGGATCGAGATCGACCCCGCCGCCACCCTCCTCTACGCCGAGATCCTCTCGGCCGGCCGCAAGTACTACCGCGACGGTGAACTCTTCGCCTACGACGTCTTCTCCTCGACGGTG
>CALGAS010000529.1 GCA_937959175.1 uncultured bacterium
GCGGGTTGGTGGTGAACGGTTTTGTGGGCTTCCGGGGGCTGGGATGGCCCAACGGACCGCCGTCCCCCGGCTCGCGCCGGGGGGCTTCTATGGGGATCCCCGCGTTACTCGCCGATCACTTTGACGAGCACCCGCTTGGGCCGGCGGCCGTCGAACTCGCCGTAGAAGATCTGCTCCCAGGGGCCGAAGTCGAGTCGGCCGGCCGTCACCGCGACGACCACCTCGCGGCCCATGACCTGCCGCTTCAAGTGGGCGTCGGCGTTGTCCTCGCCGGTGCGGTTGTGGCGGTAGACCGCAGGGTCGGCGTTGAAGGGAGCGAGCTTTTCCAGCCAGCGGGCGTAGTCTTCGTGGAGGCCCGACTCGTTGTCATTGATGAACACACTGGCGGTGATGTGCATCGCGTTGACGAGGCAAAGCCCCTCCTGGATGCCGGAGCGGGCCACGAGCTCCTCGACGTGGGGCGTGATGTTCTCAAAGGCCATCCGGGCCGGGAGATTGAAGGTGAGATGCTCGGTCAGCGATTTCATGCGTGCTACTCCAAGGGCGAGAGATGGACCACCGCATCCTACTGCCAGGCCGCCGCTGAGAATCCACGCGAGTTGGGTGAGCCGTTCCACGACGAAAGGCTACGCGGCGGGACGCATCTCCCTGAGGCCGCACTCACCTGACGGCCTGCGGGAAGCGGGACGGCCCTGCAGGAACCGCCGGAGTTCACTTGTGGAGGATCAGCTTGCCGGAACGGGTCAGCGTGAGCCGGTAGATCTCGCCGCGGTGGCGAATCCAGACCTCGGAATGGCCGGATAGGAGGGCCTCAGAGTTGATCTCGAGTGGGACGCTGGCAGCAGAGGGCTGGCCGCCGGTCGGCCCCCCTGGGGCAGGCTGCTGCGGGCGGTCAGGGGGCTGATTGGCGGGATCGGAGGGCTGCTCTGGCTCACGATCCATCGGCGGTGCGTTCATTTTTCACACGTATTTCAAAAAAATGTTGACGGCCTTTGCTCGATGGTTACGATGACGGCAGTGAGAATGATTCTCACTATCGGTCCTTCGGCCGCTCCCGTCAACAGACGCGGACGGGTGAAGGCCTCATCGAGCCAGCCAGCCACGGGCCAGTCCCGTCTGCCAGCCAGCTATCTGCATGGCGTCTTGCCGTGCGACGCGGTGACCCGTCAGGGCGCCGCCGACGCTGGCCTTCTTTGGCTTGGCTTCGGCTGCTTCCGGCGTGTCGTTTGCGGATCGAAACCAGCGACGAAACCTCCCGAGGAGCGATGCGATGGATGTGGTGACCGGTTGGAATCTGCCGCGGCCCGTGTGCCCGCGGCTGGCGAGCAGGGTCTGCCTGGCAGCGACGGCAATGGCGATCACGGCGGCCTGCCAGGCGCAGGGCCTGACGGTGCCCTTTACCGAGACCTTCGCCACCGATGCCGCGAACTGGGCGGTCAGCCCGGACGGCACGCCGGCCAGCTGGAACGCGACCGGCGGCCCCGCGGGCGGCAGCTTCATCTCGAGGGCCGGCAGCGGTCCCGACACGGGCTTCGGGCAGTTTGTCAGCGGGCCGGTGTTGTTCCGCGGCCAGGAGGCCTTTGATGCCAGCGGCGACAGCTTCGTCGGCGACTGGATCACCGGCGGTGTCGGGGCCTTCAGTGTCGATGTGTTCCACGATCACGCTTCGTCGCTCCTCTTTCAGGTGCGGCTGGCCAACCCGGCCAATAACCCCGGGGCCAGCAGTGTCGATGCGACGGTCAGTCCCGGAGTCTGGACGACCCTGACCCTGCCGATCGTCGATTCAGCCGCCGTGTTTCAGACCTACGGCTCGCTGGGCGATCCGCCCGATGCAACCGCCTTCAGTCAGATCTTCTCGAGCATCGGCAACATCCAGGTCGGCCTGGCGGCCGGGCAGGTCGGGCCGACCGGCCTGGCCGCGAGCGTGACCCTGGGCATGGCCAGCCCGTCGATCTCGGCGGTTCCCGAACCAGGAGCCTGGGCAGCGATGGGCGTGGCGGCCCTGGCAGCTGCAGCCTTCCGTCTCCGCCGTCGGCGAGGCAGCCATGTCGGCTAAGCAATTCCCGGAGCATGCCTGGCGGCGGCGACCGGTCGGCGGCTTTTCCCTGGTCGAGCTGCTGGTGGTGATCGCGATCATCGCCACCCTGATCGGGATCCTGTTTCCGGCCGTGCAGTCGGCGCGGGAGGCCGCCCGGCAGACGCAATGCGGGATGAACCTCAAGCAGATCGGCCTCGCCGCCCACCTCCACGACAGCGTGAAGCGGCGGCTGCCGCACAGCCTCGGCGAGCAGGGCGAAAGCGGCTTCGTTCCGTTGTTGCCCTTTCTCGAAGAGGGAGCCGTCGCGGCGGTCTTCGATCGAGCCCGACCGCTGGCCGACGAGAAGAACAAGGCCTTTCGCGAGTCGCGAGTCGATCTGTTCATCTGCCCGTCGATGGTGCTGCCCGCGCCGCAGCCCGCCCCTGGCTGGAGCAGTTACGCCCTCTCGACCGGCAGCGGCTACGGCCACTTCGTCAACTCGTGGCACCCCGAGTATCACAACGGCGCCATCATCCTGCCCAACCGCGGGCGGGTCGCGCTCAAGACGATCGCGGCGGTCGACGGCACGGCAAAGACGTTTCTCGGGGGCGACTTCGACTACGGCCTCGGCGAGATTCCCGGCTTCGGCACCGGCGGCCTGACCCGCTGGGCCGAGGGCTACCCCTTCCAGAGCGCGGGGTCGACCGCCGGCGTCTTCAATGCCGACCGGCTGATCGATGGCTTCCGCGAACTCGACACCTTTCGCAGCGATCACCAGGGCGGCGTGCAGATGGTCTTCTGCGATGCCTCAGTAAGATTCGTTCCCGACGGCACCAGCCGCGACGTCCTCGGCTGGCTCGCCAACCGTTCCGATGGTCACGTGATTTCGGAGATGCCATGAACCGCAGGCAGTTGTTGTTCCTTTCGGCCCTGCTGGTCATCGCCAGCGGCACCCGGGCTCGGGCCCACTTCATCTTCGTCCTCCCCGACTCGGAGGGCACCGAGGCCCGCGTCATCCTCAGTGAGACGCTCGAGGTCGATGACGACATCGACCCGGCGCTCGTCGACGGGGTCGAACTCGTCACCCGCGACGGGGCCGGTGCCGAGGGGGCGATCCCGCTGGTCCGCGACGGCGAGACGCGGCTGGTGAAGCTCGGCGAGAAGCTGCGGGGAGCGATCCACGGCAGGCTGACCCACGGCGTGATGGCCCATGGGCCGAAGCCCTTCCTCGTCGTCTATCACCCCAAGGCCTGTTTCGGTTATCCGTTCGGGTCGGCCGCTCGGATCGGCGGTGAGTCGCCGGCGGAGATCGTGCCAGCCGGGCATCCGGGGGCCGTCCGGTTTCGGCTGCTCTCCCGCGGCGAGCCGGTAGCCGACGCGAAGATGATCGTGCTCCTGCCTGACGGCGAGCAGAAGGAGGTGGTGACCGACGTCGAGGGCCGCTCGCCGGTGTTCCACGCGGCCGGCCGCTACGGGGCCTGGGCCCGCCACGTCGTCGCCGCGCCGGGCGAACATGCCGGCGAGGCCTACGTGGAAGAACGGCACTACCCGACGATTGTGATCGACGTGCCCGCCGGCCATCATGGCGCGGCCGAGGAGACCCACGCCACGTTCACAAAGACTGAAAAACTTCCGCCGCTGCCGGTCGCCGCCTCGAGCCTCGGGGCCGTGGCAGCAGGCGGCCAGCTCTACGTCTACGGCGGTCACATCGCGCCGGTCCACACCTACTCGACCGAGGCCGTCTCGGGCCGGTTCTTCCGGCGGCCGCTCGCAGGGGCCGGCGACTGGGAGGAGCTTGCCGGCGGGCCGGGGCTGCAGGGCATGAACCTCGCCACGCACGGCGGCCTGATCTATCGCGTCGGTGGGATGGATCCGCGGAACGAGCCGGGCGACCCGGCCGAAAATTATTCGGTTGCCTCGGCCGCCTGCTACGACCCCGTTGCCAACGCCTGGACCGACCTGCCGCCGCTCCCCGAGCCGCGGTCGAGCCACGACGTCGCCGTGGTCGGCGACACGCTCTACATCGTCGGCGGCTGGAATATGCTCGGCCACGACGGCGAGGACTGGTGTGACACGATGGTCGCCCTCGATCTTGGCAATCCGGCCACCGGGTGGAAGATCGTGCCGCAGCCTTTCGAGCGACGGGCCCTGATCGCCGCGGTCGCCGACGGCAAGCTTTACGTCATCGGCGGCTTCACCGAACTCGAAGAGATCAGCCGGCGGGTCGATATCTTCGACCCAGCCGCCGGCAGCTGGTCGAGCGGCCCCGATCTGCCCGGAGAGCCGATCAACGGCTTCGCCCCGGCCGCCTGCACCGTCGGCGGACGGATTCACGTCAGCGTGGCCGACGGGAGCGTCCACCGGCTCGCGGAGAGCGGCGACTGCTGGGAGCCGGTCGCCAGCGTCGTGCCACGGATCGTCCACCGGGCGGTGGCCGATGGCGACGATCATCTGGTGCTCGTCGGCGGGGCGGCCAACGCCGAGAACCTCGACCTGGTGGAGCGGGTACCGGTGCGGTAGCGGCGTCGAGTCGGGCCGTCGTGCATGACCAGACACGTCCGGAAATGCCATCGTTCGGGCGGAGATCACACCCGTCGCTTCGCCTCGATGTCGGTCCTGCTTCAATCCGACGCTGGACGGCCCAGCAGCCGGCCGAGGCAGGCCGTCGCCAACCGCGCCTGGCCGAGCGCGGAATCAGCGTCGTCGGCGTCGTATTCATCGGTCGGGATGAAGTCGATGTCGCCGTAGAAGCTGAACTCCCGCTCTTTGCGGAGTTCTTTCGAGGCGTCCGCCAGTGCCCTCAGTTCATGGGGGCTGACCACCTCGAATCGCTCGGCGAACTGCAGGAGCAGGTCACCGACGTCGTGAATCTTCGGAGGGTCGATGCCCGCCCACCGGAGCATGCCCTTGAGCGCGAGTTCTACGACTTCCTGGCTCTCGCGCATGACATCCGAAAATGCGTTGCGAGCCCGCAAAACCTCGAGGGCGGCGAGCCGGTCGTCGCACTTGCGATAGTAACCGGCGGCGAGATCGTTGGTCGTCATAACTCCACCACGTCGCCCGGGCGGAAGTCGGGCTTGTAGTCCCAGAACACGCCCCCCTTGAACCGCAGCCGTCGTGCTCCGAGCGCCTGCATGCGGTGACGCAGATCTGTGAGAAAGGCCGCGAGCGTGCCGTCACGATCGACGAGGAGCTCGCACCAAAGCGTCATGTCGAGGTAGAGCGGACTGCCCGCAGCGAGCTCCGCGGGTGTCTTGAACACCGGGGCGAGTTCGACTTCCGGCCCCTCGGCCGACCAGACGCGGCAGCGAGCGGCCCGGGTCGCTTCTGCCACACGCCGAAACTCCCGCACGCGTTTCAGTCGGCTCGGCGGCAGGGGCTCGGCGACAACGAGCAGGTCGAGATCTGATGCGGTTGTCGCCGCCCCGCGGGCCCATGAGCCAAAGACTGCGAGGGCGACGAGCCGCTTGCCGTACAGGGCACGGGTCGCCGCCCGCACAGCGCCGAACAACATCGAACCCGAATCGGTGACCATTCCCCGGAGTCTACCACTCTGCCGCGGGCCACACGGTCGCAGCCAGCGATTCACCTGGCGGGTCCTCAACGAGCTGCCCGTCCCATTCACCGGTTTTGCTCTTGCCGCCATAGCAGCCTTGGCTGTTGAATTTGTGGGGCATGTCCGACTCAACACCCCCAGCCCCGCCTGCCCGCTCCCGCCCGTTGCCCGCCGGCCGGCTTGGCCGTCGGCTGGTCACGCTGCTCGTCGCGCTGGCCTTCACCGCCGGCGTCACCTGGATGCTGCTGCAACTCTCCGGCCTCTTCAAGGAGAAGGTGCCGCCGCCCGGCGGGGTGGTCGCCGCGGGCGAGCCGCTGCCGGACGGGGCCGAGCTGGTCGCCGTCCGGCGGATCACGCGGCCGCGATACGAATCGGCCGTCGGCACGGTCAAGCCGGTCCATGAGGTGGCGGTTGCCTCCAAGATCCTGGCGGTGATCGAGGAGGTGCGGGTGACGGCCGGTCAGCCCGTGCGGGCCGGCGAGGTGCTGGCGGTGCTCGACGACGACGCGCTCGCCGCGCGGCTGGCCCAGGCCCAGGCAGCGGTCGACGCGGCCCGGGCGGCGGCCGAGCGGGCGGCCCAGGATCTCGGCCGGGCCCAGCGGCTGCGAGCCCAGAACGTCGTCACTCAGGCGGAGCTCGATGCGGCCGTCGCGGCTGCCAAGGGAACTGAGGCCGATCTGCTGCGGGCCAATCGGGCCGTCGAGGAGGCCCGGGTGAACCTCGCCTACGCCCAGCTCGCCTCGCCGATCGACGGCGTCGTCGTCGACAAGCGGGCCGACGCCGGCGACACGGCGGTGCCGGGGCAGGTGCTCGTCACGCTCTACGATCCCTCGCAGATGCAGATGGTGGCGAGCGTCCGCGAGGGGCTCGCCTCCCGGCTGGCGGTCGGCGACGAGGTGCCGGCCACGCTCGAAAGCCTCGGGATCGAGTGCCATGCGACCGTCAGCGAAATCGTGCCGGAGTCGCAGGCCGCCTCGCGGAGCTTTCTCGTCAAGGTAACCGGCCCCTGCCCGCCGGGAGCGACCAGCGGGATGTTCGGCCGGATCGCGGTGCCGCTCGACGACGAGTCGCTGCTGGTCGTGCCGAAGCGGGCGATCCGCCGGGTCGGCCAGCTGACGCTGGTCGATCTCGTCGCCGACGGGCGGACGGTCCGGCGGGCGGTGCGGCTCGGCCGGGAGATCGACGGCAGCTACGAGGTGCTCGCCGGGCTCGCCGAGGGAGACCGGCTGGCCGTGCGGCCGAGTGCTGGCGGAGCGAGGGGCTCATGATCCCGCGAGGGGCGACCCGGTGGGCGGATCGATTTCCGTGCCAGCGGGCGGGTGACACGAGGACGGGCCGGGCCCTATGACTGGCGAGGTGCATGACGACGGGCGGGTCGACGCGGCCACCGCGGCCCGGCATACCGACGTGCTCTCGCAGCTGGTCCGGGTGTTTCTCGAGTCGAACCTCTCGATCATCCTGATCGTGGTGGCCCTGGTGGCCGGGGCGGCGGCGTTGTTCGTCACGCCCCGCGAGGAAGACCCGCAGATCGTCGTCCCGCTGGCCGACGTGTTCGTTGAGTTTCCCGGCCACTCCGCGGCCGAGGTCGAGCAGCTTGTGACCACGCCGCTCGAGCGGATCCTCTACCAGATCGACGGCGTCGAATATGTCTACAGCATGTCGCAGGCCGACCGGGCGGTGGTCACCGTGCGGTTCTACGTCGGCGAGGACCGCGAGCGGAGCCTCGTCAAACTCTTCGCCCGGCTGGGGGAGAAGGCGGGCGACATCGCCCCGGGGGTCACCGGCTGGGTGATGAAGCCGGTCGAAATCGACGACGTGCCGGTGGTGACGCTGGCGGTCGAACACCGCGATGCCGACGGCGATCCGCACACGCTCCGGCGGGTGGCCGAGGAGCTCGTCGAGCGGCTCAGCATCCTGCCGGACGTCTCGCGGGCCGCGGTGATCGGCGGCAGCCCGCGGGAGGTGCGGGTCGAGCCGACAGTCGAGCGGCTGGCCGCCTACGGGGTCGACCCGGCGGCCGTCGCCCGGGCGATCGCGGTCTCGGGCCGGCTCCTGCACGCCGGGAAGTTCACCCGCGACGACCGGACCGTCGCCGTCGAAGGGGGCCACAAAATCACCTCGGCCCGCGATCTCGGCGAGATCGTGGTGGGCGTCTACGACGGTCGGCCGGTGCGGCTGGCCGACGTGGCCGAAATCAGCGACGGGCCCGCCGAGACGACCGACTACGTTCGGCACGGCTGGGGGCCGGCCCGCCGGTTTGCCGAGCACGCCGGGGCTCCCGGCACGCTGATCGGCGGGGCCGCGCACGCCGCCGCCGGCCATGCCGCGGACGCGGCTGACGCGGGCGAAGCGGCAGAGAACAGCGGGGGCCCAACCAGCCGGCCGGCCGTCACGATCGCGATCTCGAAGCAGCGGGGCAGCAACGCCGTGCGGGTCGCGGCCGACGTCGTCGAGCGGGCCGGCGAGATGGCCCGCGAGGTGCTCCCGGACGACATGGAGCTGGTCGTCACCCGCAACGCCGGGTTGACCGCCGACGAGAAGGTCAACGAGCTCGTCGAGGCCCTGGCCGTCGCCCTGGTGATCGTGGTGGCGCTGCTGACCGTGGCGATGGGCTGGCGGGAGGCGTTCGTGGTGGCCGTGGCGGTGCCGGTGGTCTTCGGCCTGACGCTCGTGGTCAACATGCTCGCCGGCTACACGATCAACCGGGTGACGCTCTTCGCCCTGATCCTCGCCCTCGGGATGCTCGTCGACGACCCGATCGTCGACGTCGAAAACATCGCCCGCCACTTCGAGGAGCGGAAGCGGGCCACGCGGGGGATCGTGCTCGACGCCGTCGCCGAGATCCGTCCGCCGCTGATCAGCGCCACGCTCGCGGTGATCGTCAGCTTCCTGCCGCTGTTTGCGATCACCGGGATGATGGGCCCCTACATGTCGCCGATGGCCCTCGGGGTGCCGGTGGCGATGGCGATGTCGATGCTGGTCGCCTTCACGATCACGCCTTGGCTTTCCTACCACGTGCTCGGCGGCAAGTATCGCAAGGGGGCCGGCCACGAGCCGTCCGGCGACGCAGCCGGCGGGGCCGCCCTGGCCGAAGGCGAGGTGCCCTCCGAGGGGCTCTACGACCATGCCGCCGTCCAGCAGACGCTCCTCTACCGGATCTTTCGGCCGCTGATGCTGCCGCTGATCCGCTCGAAGGCGATCGGCTACGGCTTCCTCCTGGTCACGGCGATCGCCACCCTGGCGGCGGCCGGGATGGGGGCCCTCCGGATGGTGCCCCTCAAGATGCTCCCCTTCGACAACAAGAACGAGCTGCTGCTGCTGGTCGACATGGACGAGGGCAGCTCGCTCGAGCGAACCCGAGCGGCCGTGGCCCGGCTCGAGGAGGCGATCGCCGGCGAGCCGGAGGTGATCGACTTCACCAGCCACACCGGCGTCGCCGGGCCGATCGACTTCAACGGGCTGGTGCGGCACTACGGCCTGCGGAATCGCCCCCACGAGGCGGAGATCCGCGTCACCTTCGTCGGCAAGAAGCACCGCCGCCTCCAGAGCCACGGCCTCGGCCTGCGGATTCGGGACCGGCTTGAGGAGATCGGCCGCGAGGAGGGGGCGTTGGTGCGGATCGTCGAGCTGCCCCCCGGCCCCCCGGTGCTCTCGAGCATCGTGGCGGAGGTTCGCGGCGGGCCCGATGCGACCTACGAGGAGATTCTCGCCGCGGCCGACCGCGTCGCCGAGCGGATGCGGCAGGAGCCGGCCGTGGTCGAGGTCGACACCAGCCGGGAGGCGGTCCAGCGAAAGCTCGTCTTCGAGGTCGATCAGGAGAAAGCCGCGCTCGCCGGCGTGTCGGCGGCCGACGTGGCGGCGGTGCTCCGCACGGCCGTCGGCGGCGACCGCTCCCAGACGCTGATCGTCGAGGGGGAGCGGAATCCGCTCCGGATCGTCGTCCGGCTGCCAGAAGCCCAGCGGTCGGCGGCGGGCGATCTCTTGCAGTTGGCCGTCCGGTCGGCCGGGGGCGTGCTCGTGCCGCTGGCGGAGATCGGCCGCTTCGTCGAGGGGCGGGTCGATCAGACGATCCACCACAAAAATCTCGAGCGGCTCGCCTACGTGACCGCGGAGTGCACCAGCCGGCCGCCCGCGGAGTGCGTCGTCGACATGATGGCCGACCAGGATGCCGAGCCCCGGGCGGCTGCCGGCGAGGCGGCCGCGGTCGCCGCCACCTACCTCCGGCCCGGCAGCGGGATTCCCTGGAGCCTGCCGCCGGGGATCGCCGTCACGTTTGCCGGCGAGGGGGAGTGGAAGATCACGCTCGACGTGTTTCGCGATCTCGGGATCGCCTTCGGGGCGGCCCTGGTGATGATCTACGTGATCCTGGTGGCCCAGACCGGCTCCTTCACGATCCCCCTGGTCGTGATGCTGGCGATCCCGCTGACGCTCCTTGGCGTAATGCCCGGCTTCTGGCTGCTCGACCAGTTCGCCGGCGGCACCGTCGGCGGCCACGCCGACCCGGTCTACTTCACCGCCACGGCGATGATCGGGATGATCGCCCTGGCGGGGATCGTGACCCGCGATTCGATCATCCTCGTCGACTTCATCGAACTGGCGATGAAGCATGGCCGCTCGCTGACCGACGCGATCCTCGAGAGTCGGGTGGTCCGGCTCCGGCCGATCCTGCTGACCGCGGGCACTGCGATGCTCTCGGCCCTCCCGATCACGCTCGACCCGATCTTCGCCGGCCTCGGCTGGTCGCTGATCTTTGGCCTGGTCGCCTCGACCCTGTTCACGCTGTTCGTGATCCCGATCTCCTACCGGCTGCTGCGAGGCTGAGGCCGGGGGATGTGCAACCGGTGGTCAGCCCTTCAGAAAGTGAACGACTGATGGACGAAGACGTCATGTTCCGCCTGCTGATCGATCTCCACCGCGACGGCCCGCGGCAGGGGCCCGGCAGCGACACCGAGACCGTGCGGGCCCTCGAGCTGACGCGACTCGACCGGGCCGCCAGCCTCAAGGTGGCCGACATCGGCTGTGGCACCGGGGCCTCGACGCTGGTGCTCGCCCGGCAGTTGCCCGCTGCGGAGATCGTGGCGGTCGATTTGTTCCCTGAGTTTCTCGAGGTGCTGCAGAGCCGGGCGAACCAGGCGGGCCTCGCAGGGCGGATCGAGACGCTGGCCGCCTCGATGGATTCGCTGCCCTTCGAGCCCGAGTCGCTCGACCTGATCTGGTCGGAGGGGGCGATCTACAACATCGGTTTCGCTGCCGGCCTCGCCGCCTGGCGGCCCTTCCTGCGGCCCGGAGGGCTGCTTGCCGTCTCGGAGATCACCTGGCTGGCTCCCGATCCCCCGGAGGAGATCCGCCTGCACTGGGCCGGCGAATATTCCGAGATTGGGACGGCCGCCGAGAAGATCACCACCCTCGAGCAGGCGGGCTACGACCTGGTCGGTTTTTTTGTGCTGCCCGAGGCCTGCTGGCTCGATCACTACTACGAGCCGATCGAGGCGCGGTTGCCGGCCTTCCTCGAGCGGCAGGCCAGTGGACCTCATGCCGCGGAGGCCGCCGCGATCGCGGCCGGGGAACGCCGCGAGGCCGATCTGTACCGCCGCTACCGCGAGTGGTTCAGCTACGGCTTCTCCATTGCCCGCCGGAGGTGAGCCGGGATCGGCGAGAGCCGAGTTCCCTACACCGGGCGTCACTCCCGCTCCAGCGGGTCGTGAATCACGAGCCCGGGAACTCGCACGAACGCTCGATCGTGGGTCCACAACTGCGTGGCCCCGCCATCGAGGCTACAGACCGCGATCTGAAGATCGAAGATGCGGGCCCCGCTCACGCCCAAGTCGGCAGCCAGTTGCATGAGCCGGGCCGAAAACCCGGGGCCGGGCGTGAACTCTTCCACGCCTGCCCGCCGCAGGGCCGCCAGGAATCCAGCCGCGACGTCGGGGGGTGAGGGCGTTCCGCTGGCGGTCGGGTGGGTCGCGATGCTGAAGAACTCGGCCACGCTCGGCAACGCGAAGCCGCAGCCGCCCGGCCGGTTCAGGGCCGTTTCAATCGCGTTCCGGGCCGCACGATGCTCGGGGGTGCCAGACCGATGGGCGTAGATCAGCAGGTTGGTGTCGATCGCGATCATCGCTGCTGCCGCAGCCAGTCGTGCATCGCGGCTCGATCGGCGACGTCAACGCCGGGCGGCAGACCGCCAGCCGCGGTCACCCAGTCGATCGAGCGTCGCGGGCCCGTGGCTTGGCTTCCCGACCGGGCAATTTCGGCCCGAAGCCCCCGCTCGATCAAGGCCCGGAGCGGTTCACGAAGTTCCGCGGCCCGCTTCTTCGCAGCGACGAACAGTTCGTCAGGGAGATCCACCGTGGTCTTCATACGGGAAAGTATATTCCCGTCTTTATGGAAATCAATGCTTCGGCCTCGGTCACCGGACCTTCGGTAGCCGAGAAAATGTTTTAGAGCAACTGAATCGAGTGTTTTCCACAGGTTGACTACTCTGGCTAGCGTAACTACATTCTAGGCATGAAGACTGTAAGCACCTATGACGCCAAGGCCCATCTGTCGCGGCTCATCGCCGAGGTGGAGCGAACGGGGAAGCCGGTGACGATCTGCCGCAACAACCAGCCCGTGGTGGACATCGTGCCCCACCGGGGCAGCGATGATCCGCTCGAGCAGGCGGCCAAGTTGAAAGGAGCCCGATTCCTGGGCGACCCCTGCGCTCCGGTACCGGTGGAAGACTGGCCGGAGTCGGCCCGCTGATGCTGCTGCTCGACACCCACGCGCTGGTGTGGCTGGCGTCGGATCAAGAGCAGCTCACCAGCCACGGCAAGACAGCAATCCGCGAGGCCGCCGGCAGGCTGTTCATGTCGGCGATTTCCAGCCTGGAGATCGCGATCCTCGTGAAGCGAGGCCGCCTCGAGTTGCCGCTGCCGCCCGAGCAGTTCGTGGGCGAGTGCCTGCGACAGCACGGGATCACCGAAATCCCGCTCGATTCCGCCATCGCCATGGCGGCCGCCGCGCTCCCCGACATCCACAACGATCCGTTCGATCGAATCCTCGCCGCGACGGCGATCATCCATCGGCTGGAGCTGCTCTCCAAAGACACCGTACTGCCGCGGTATCCCGGCCTGCGAGTCACGTGGTAGGCACGAGCCCCCAAGATGAGGCCTGGCTCGGCCGCCCAGCCGTGGCGAAGCTGGCCACCAGCAGGCCCCGAGGGGGAAAAGAGCCGCATCCCCGATTGCGCAATCACTCCCTCAGAGGTGGTGGAGCGAATCGCACCACCTGAGGGGCGAATCGCACCAGCACTGGGGCGAATCGCATCAGCAGGAGCCCCCGAAAGGGTTCCCGCCAGGCGTGGGGTTTTTCACGGAACGCGACAATCTTCTCCGCTATCGGCCGCAGAAAGGAGCATTTTCAGATGTTCGCCAGTTTTGAACGGGCGTTTGGCACGCCATCTGCGTTGTGAATGGTGTGGAATGTCCACATTAATCGGCGAGGGTCGCTCAGCACTGGGCGGCACCCGGCGACGGTGCGCGGCGTTCCCGAAGCGACTGATCATTCAATAACGAGCGTCGGGCTGGGGTGCGCACTCCCTGCGAAGGGATCGCCCCTGCCTGCAACCACCCCACGCCGATCGCGAAACACGATCGGTTCTACCGACCGTCTGTATCGCACCCTACCCCACCGTTTGAGTCCCGCCCGATCCGGGGCCGCGGGTCCCGGTATTTCCCTGTCGATACCGTTTTGGCTTTGACAACCCTTTTCGAAGGGATGTTGGTTTTTTCTTTTGGTTTCCTGTTCCATGCATGGAGTCTGCTCATGAAGAAGTATGTGTCCCGAACCGCCTTGATCGTCAGCCTCGCTGCCGCGATCACGACGGCCGTGCCGGCCTCTGCCGGCGTTGTCATTTCATTCGAGGAGGTAGGGTCTGACGTGGTGGCGACGGTTTCCGGGTCTATCACGTTGCCAGCGCCTGGCCCAACTCAGAGCGAAGTTCTCAACAACCGAGTTGCTCCGAGCGCGCCGTATTTCACGTTTGGTGACGGGTCGATTTCGAGTGCCCCGATCTACAACTGGCAAGGTAACTCTTTTCCCGCGTTTGGCACGCAGGACTTT
>CALGAS010000530.1 GCA_937959175.1 uncultured bacterium
CTACAAGACGATGGTCGGCCCCAACGGCTTCCGGCTCTCCGGCGGCCAGCGGCAGCGGATCGCCCTGGCCCGGGCCTTCCTCCGGGATGCCGAGATCCTCGTGCTCGACGAGGCGACCAGCCAGATCGACGTCGAGAGCGAGCGGCTGATTCACGAGGCCCTCTCGCAGTACGTCGCGAATCGGACGGTGCTGATGATCACCCACCGTGCCAGCACGCTGGCCCTCGCGGACGCGATCGTGGAGGTCGATCACGGCCGGGCGGTCAAGCGGCCGGCCAAGCAGCCCCAGGCCGCCTGACGGCCGTGGGCCGGCCGGGGTAGGATCGACGGCATGGCCACAAGAATCGTCTGCACCTGCGGATTCGAGGGGGACGGCATCGAAACCAGCGAGGGGCTGATCTGCCCGGCGTGCTATGAGTCGGCGACGGAGGTGCGGCGGTGGCAGATTGCCTGTCCGACCGGCCACGTGCACAAGGTGCGGGAAAACTGGCTCGGCCGGCAGATGATCTGCCCGAAGTGCAATGAGCCATTCGTGCCCGACGTGGCCGATAGTCTCGAGCGGCGACGGGAGCGGGAGGAGCGGCAGGAACGGGAAGACGCCAAACTGGCCAAGAAGTGGCTGGCCATCTCGATCGCTGCGGCGGTGTTGTTCGTGCTGCTGCTGATCGGGCTGACCGTGATGAGCGGCCTGGGTCGCTGACGCCCCGCCTCACGTCACCTGGCCCGGTTCACTCAGCCAAGCCGCTCGTGCCAGCGGGCGGCATCGCGGGGCTCGTAGCGGACTGGCTCGAAGGTCTGGCGGACAACCTGCCGCAGGGCTCGCAGATCGGTCTGCCCCTCGACGGCAAGGAGTTGGACGAGCAGATTGCCGATGGCCGTGGCTTCGACGGGGCCGGCCACCACGGGGCGATCGGTGGCGTCGGCAACCATCTGGCAGAGCAGCCGGTTTTGAACACCGCCGCCGACAACGTGGACCCGGCTCACCCTCCGGCCCAGGAGTGCGTCGAGTTCGGCAAGCGTTCGGCGGATGCCGCCGGCGACGCTTTCCAGCGCCGCCCGCACCACCGCGGCGGTCGATTCGGGTTCCGGCTGGCCGCTCGCGCGGGCGAGGGCCCGGATGGCCGCCGGCATGTCGGGCGGGGCGACGAGGGACGGGTCGTCGGGATCGATCACGGTCACCAGCGGCGGGGCCTCGGCGGCGAGGGCCGTCAGCTGGTCCCAGGACCACTCCTGTCCGGCTCGCTGCCAGGCGGCCCGGCATTGCTGCACGAGCCAGAGCCCGCAGACGTTCTTGAGCAGCCGCGTCGTGCCGTCGACGCCCGCCTCATTGGTGAAGTTGCGTGCGAGGCAGTCGGGCGTGACGAGCGGCCTGTCCAGTTCGGCCCCCACCAGGGCCCAGGTGCCGAGGCTCACGTAACACCAGTCCGGTCGGCTGCTGGGCGGCTCGCCGGCCGGGACCGCCGCCACCGCGCTGGCGGTGTCGTGGGTGCCGGGAAGGATGACGCGGGCGGCGGAAAGACCCGTCGCATTGGCCACATCCGGCCGGAGGGGGCCGAGGATGGTGCCCGGCCCGAGGATTGGCCCGAAGATTCGTCGCGGCAGGCCGAAGCGGTCGAGCATCTCGAAGGCCCAGTCGCCAGTCTGCGGATTGAAGCACTGGGTGGTGCTGGCATTCGTCCGTTCGTTGGTTGCCTCTCCGGTGAGCAGCCAGTGCATCAGGTCGGGCATCATCAGCATCTGATCGGCGGACGCCAGCAGACTGCTCTCGGAGCGGGCCAGGGCCAGGAGTTGATACAGCGAGTTGAGCTCCATGAACTGCAGCCCGGTGGCCGCGAAGATCTCGGCACGCGGCACGGATGCTTCGGCAGCGGCCAGCAGCCCGCGGGTGCGGGCGTCGCGGTAGCAGACCGGATTGGCCAGCAGGCTGCCGTCGGCGGCGAGAAACGAGAAGTCGACGCCCCAGGTATCGACGCCAACGCTGGCGATGGCCGGGCCGTGTCGTTCGGCGGCGGCCCGGAGGCCTGCGGTCACCTCCGTCCAGAGACGGGGGAGATCCCAGATCAACTGGCCCGCCATCATGACCGGGCCGTTCTCGAACCGGTGGAGTTCCTCGAGTTCGAGGAGCCGGCCATCAAAACTCCCGGAAACCACGCGGCCCCCGGAGGCTCCCAGATCGACTGCCACCGCCACCGTACGTGCCATGCTTCGTGCTCCCGAGACCGATGGGACAGCTGCCCGATCGCCCGGTGATTGTTCAGTTTTAGGAGGGCTGGAGAAGGCCCTGTCGGCTCTCGGCCGATTCTGTCGGTTGAGAAAAGGGGGGAAAGATTGAGAAAAACTTCTGGTTGCGGCCCCCGGGCCTGCTGATTGACCAGCGGCGCGGTCGATCCCACAATGCAGGTTATTCAGATAAACAATAGTTGACCAACTTGGTAAGGAATGTCCGATGCCAGCAGCGCCTGCCGCCGCGAACTCGAGCGCGGCCGTCCCGAGCGAGCCCCCGTCTTCGCTGCGGCTCGATCTCGCTCAGGCATGCAGGCGGTTGGAGACGGCTTCGCCGCCGGAGATCATCGCCTGGGCAGTGGAGCGGTTTGGAAGCCGGCTCACGATGGCGACGGCGTTCGGCCCGGAGGGCTGCCTGATTCTCCACTGGCTCGCAGCCATCGCTCCCCAGACGTACGTCTTCAACCTCGAAACCGGCTATCAGTTTCCGGAAACCCTTATCCTGCGGGACCGAATTGCGGCACGCTACGGTCTCCAGGTCGCGCTCGAACGGCCCGACACGAGCGTGGCGGAGTACGAGCATCAGCATGGCGGACCGCTCTTTCGGACCGCTCCGGACCGCTGCTGCGGCGATCGCAAACTGGCTGTGATCCGCCGCGTGCTCGCCCGGTTTGGGGCCTGGATGAGCGGGATCCGCCGCGATCAGAGTCCCGACCGGGCGGCAGCTCCGATCGTGGGCTGGGATGCCAAGTTTGGCGTGGTCAAGATCTCGCCGCTGGCGAACTGGACGAAGGCCCGGGTCTGGGAAACGATCATTCGCGAGGATGTTCCCTACAACCCGCTTCACGACCAGGGTTACGTCAGCATCGGCTGTGCGCCGTGCACGCGGCCCGTGAACGTCGGTGAGGACGAACGGGCAGGACGCTGGAGCGGCACCGCGAAGACGGAGTGCGGGCTCCACTCGCGGGGCTGATCCCGGGGACGGGCTCGGGAGGCCGGCCCCTGGAGTTTGTCCCCGTCCGGCCTCCCTGAATCCGGTGGCCCGGGAAAACCTGTCACCCTCTGGGCAGGCTGCATGCCCGCCCCCCGGCGGCGGCCCAAAAAATCGCCCCCGGCGGGAGGCCAGGGGCCCGCCTTGCTAAAGCGGCGGGGCATGGCAAAATCAGGGATTCCCGTGACCGCGTGCGGCCGCTGCGGCTGCCCCGCGGGTTTTCCGACCCCCGACCACTCCGACACGACACGCATGAACGATCCGCTTGAAGTCACGCTCCGCTCCACCACCGGCTCCAGGGAGGCCCGTCGGCTGCGGCGATCCGGTCACGTGCCTGCGATTCTCTACGGCCATGGCGAAGAGTGCGTCGGTCTCTCCGCCAAGCGGGAAGATGTGGAGGCGGCGATTCGCCACGGCAGTCGGATCGTGGAACTCAAGGGTGCGGTCGCGACCGGGGCTCTGATCCGTGAGCTTCAGTGGGATACCTTCGGCGTCGAGCCGCTGCATATCGATTTTGTGCGCGTCAGCGCGACGGAGCGGGTGACGGTCAAGGTTCCGGTGGAACTCAAGGGCGACTGCCCCGGTCAGCGGGCCGGCGGCATCATCAATATTCTCGTCCATGAGATTGAGTTGGCGTGCAAGGCCGACCACGTTCCGGAACGGGTCTTCGCCCCGGTGAGCCAACTCGAGGTGGGGCACGTGCTCAAGGTCGCCGATCTTGAACTGCCCGAAGGCACATCTGCGGTGCCCGATTCCGAGGAGACCGTCGTCTCCTGCACGATGCCCGGTCGCAAGGCGGCCGCCGAGACCGAAGAGGCCTCCGCTGAGCCGGAAGTGATTGCCCGTGGCGGTGAAGAAGCGGCAGGAGCGGCGGAAGCCGGTGACGAGTGAGCAGGGTTGGCTGGTCGGGAGCAGGCCGGCTCCCCTTGGGAACCGGATGGCGGGTGCCTGGTGAAACTGCTCGTCGGTCTCGGCAATCCCGGCCCTGCGTACCAGGGAACCCGTCACAACGTCGGCTTCGAGGTTCTCGAAGTGATCGCACGGCGGTGTGGCTCGCCGGCCAGGCGGGCTCGCTTTCAGGGGGAGGCCGCGCAGGTGAGCATTCGTGGGCATTCGGTGCTACTCCTCTGGCCCCTGACATGGATGAATCTCAGCGGGTCTGCCGTGTTGGCAGCCCGCGACTTCTACAAAATCGCCGATACCGACATCCTCGTGGTTTGCGACGATTTTCAGCTTCCTGTCGACACGATTCGGCTCCGGCCGGGCGGGTCTGGTGGCGGTCAGAACGGGCTGGCCAACGTGCTGGCTCGCCTGGGTGTCACCGCGATTCCCCGGCTGCGGCTGGGGATTGGGCCGGTGCCGGCGGGCTGGAAGACGGTCGATTTTGTTCTGGGCCGCTTTCCGAAGGCCGATCACGAGCAGGTTGCGGTGATGCTGGAGCGAGCCGCCGATGCCGCCGAGGAGTGGGTGGCCCGGGGCATTCAGGCCGCGATGAACCGCTACAACTGACGGCCGGCCGGTACGACCCGCCCTCCGTCGTCCCCGATCACGAGAGCCAGATACGAGATTCCCCCGCGAGTTTTCAGGAGTAGCAGAACGATGGTTGTTTATGAAGGCATGTTCATCCTCGACGCCGGCAAGTACGGCCGCGATCCGGGGGGCGTCACGCAGCAGGTTTCCGATCTGATCACCGGCAACGGCGGCACCCTGTTGGCCGCCCGGCTCTGGGACGAGCGAAAGCTCGCCTATCCGATCAACGGTCAGAAGAAGGGCGTCTACTGGCTGACCTACTTCAATATGCCGGCCGACGGGCTGGTGACGCTTGAGCGGCAGTGTGAAATCAGCGACGAGATCCTGCGGAAACTCGTGCTCCGAGTCGACGACCGGATCGCTGACGCGCTGGTGCAGCATGCGTTATCGTCCGGGGAAGCTGTCAAAAAAGCCGCCACCCCGGCCGCTGCCTCCGCCGCCCCGGCGAGCGGCTGAAGCCCCCCTTGCAGGGAATCCGAGCCGCTGCTATTCTCGTTCGCTGTTGTACAGGTGTTCACATTCCGGGCCGATTGGTTGACGTCCTGACGGGCCGACTGGCTGCGACAGGCAGAGTCACTCAGTTCGGCGTTAAAGCAGTCGAGACAAGGAGGAGAGAAGCATGGCGAGCTACAACCGCGTGGTGCTGGTCGGCAACGTGACTCGTGATCCCGAGTTGCGGTATATCTCGTCGGGTACGGCCGTGACCGACATCGGGCTGGCCGTCAACGATCGCCGCAAGACGGCGTCTGGCGAGTGGGTCGAGGAGACGACCTTCGTCGACGTCACCCTCTGGGGCCGGCAGGCCGAGGTGGCCGGCGAGTATGTGACCAAGGGATCGCCACTCCTGATTGAGGGCCGGCTCAAGCTCGATACCTGGGAGAAGGACGGCAAGAAGAACTCGAAACTCCGGGTCGTTGGCGAGCGGATGCAACTGCTCGGATCCCGGGGCGACGGGGCTCGGGGGGGCCGCAGCCGGCCCGCCGCTGCTCAGGCGTCTGGCGGGGGGCAGGAATATGCGGCAGCCTCGGGGTATGATGGCGGCTCGGACGCCCCGGCCGGCGGCAACGACGACGACATCCCGTTCTGAGCAGCCGACGACAGGCCACACCTTTCTGACAACCAATCGCATCGGAGCGTTTCATGCCCACCAAATCCATCCCTCGCGTCGCGGCGGCCGGTAAGCGGCTCCCGCGGGGCAACCGCGGCGGCATCGAGTTGCTGCTGGTCCATCCCGTTGAACACCTCGGCAAGCAGGGTGAGGTGGTCGAAGTCAAGCGCGGCTATGCCCTCAACTATCTGCTGCCCCAGGGCTTGGCGACGATCGCCACCGAGCATCACAAGCGGATGGTGGAGAAACACCGGGCCAAGCTCGACGAGATCGCCCGCGAGCGGCTTGCCGGCCTGCGGAGCGTGTTGGGCGAGCTGGTGCGGACGAGTGTGACGATCGAGGCCAACGCCAACGACGAGGGCCACCTCTACGGGTCGGTCGGGGCTGCCGAGATCTCGCGGTCGCTCAAGCAGCAGGATCTGACGGTCGCGGCCGACCAGATCATTCTGCAGGGTCCGCTGAAGGAGGTCGGTCTCTACACCGTCAAGGTGCGGCTGGCACCCGAAGTGGAGGGCGACCTGAAGGTCTGGGTGGTGCCGAGCAGCAGCGAAGGCGGAGCCAAGTAGGCACCGGCTGATTCGGATAGCGAGGGTGGCCGCAGCGATCGAGGCCGGCTGGTTGATGCTGGCTGCGTCGTTGACGGCCTGACGGAAGTATTCGCACGGCCGAGCAGGGAGGCAGCGGGCGATGAGCACGGCACGTGACACACGACGGACAGGTGGTGGCCGTCGCGGGGAGCGATCGGCACGCAACGGGGGAGCAGCCTCGCCGGCCGATCTGGTCGGGCTCCGCGACCGGCCGATGAATCACGATGCCGAGCGGGCGGTGCTCGGCAGCATCCTGCTCAAGCCGGACTGCTGCGACGACGTTGCGCTGGTCGTGCGGCCAGACGACTTCGCCGACGAGGCCCACCAGCTGCTCTACCAGCACCTGCTGGAGTTGCACGACGGCGGCAAGCGGATCGACGCCACGATCGTGCTCGAGCGGCTCCGCACCCAGGGCGATCTCGAGCGGATTGGCGGCCCCCCGATGCTCGCCGAGACGCTCGAAGCGGTGCCCCATGCCGCCCACGCCAGCCACTATGCCCAGATCGTTCGTGACAAAGCCCTCCTCAGAAACCTGATCGACGCCGGCACCGACATCCTCCGCGAGGCCTACGACTCGGTCGACGAGCCGCGGCAGCTGCTAGCCCGGGCGGAGGAGAAGATTTTCGCGATCCTCGAGCGACGGAGCTCGGCCGATGCCCAGCCGATCGCGGCGGTGCTCGAGGATGTGATGGTTCGGATGGACGCCCGGATGAAGCACGAGCATGCCATCGGGGGCGTCGAGACGGGCTTCACCGACCTCGATACCCTCTGCGGCGGCCTCCACAACTCGGAGCTGATCATCCTCGCGGCCCGGCCGAGCATGGGGAAGACCGCCTTTGCGATGAACATCGCCGAGCATGTGGCGATCAACACGACGCAGCCGGTCCTCTTCGTCAGCCTCGAAATGGCCTGCCTTGAACTGGCCGACCGCCTGCTCTGCTCGGCCGCCCAGGTCAACGGCCATCGGCTCCGCAACGGCACCATCTCCCAGGAAGATCGCCGCCGGCTCGTGCAGAAGTCGGCCGAGATCGGCACCGCCCCGCTCTACATCGACGACACCCCGGGCCGCACGCTCACCGAGATCGCCGCCGTCGCCCGGCGGCTGAAGCGGAAGCAGGGGCTGGCCCTGGTCGTGATCGACTATCTCCAGCTGATCGAGCCCGACAACCCGCGGGATCCGCGGCAGGAGCAGGTGGCCCGGATCGCCCGCCGGCTGAAGATGATGTCTCGCGAGCTCGACATCCCGGTGCTCTGTTTGGCGCAGCTCAACCGGCAGGCGGAGGCCTCCCGAGACAACCGCCCGCGGCTCAACCACCTGCGGGAATCGGGCGCGATCGAGCAGGATGCCGACGTGGTGATGTTCGTGCACCGCGAGGAGTATTACCAGTCGAGCGAAGAGGAGAAGGAGCGGGTCAAGGGGCAGGCCGAGATCATCGTGGCGAAGCAGCGAAACGGCCCCACCGACGACGTGAAGCTCCTCTGGCAGCAGGACTACACGCGGTTTGTGAACCTCGAGCACCGTCCCTACGACGAGTTCGAGCAGTTCAGCGGGTTCTGAGGCTTCGTCCTGCGCGGGCTCGGGTTTGGAAAAGGGTACAGGCACCTCGCTTCGCTCGGAGCCAGTCCCCTGTTCCATAGAAGCCCCCCGGCGCGAGCCGGGGGGACGGCGGGCCGTTGGGC
>CALGAS010000531.1 GCA_937959175.1 uncultured bacterium
GCTCCAGTCGGCCCACAACTACCAGGAACGGGGCATGCAAGCCCTGCTCTACACGCCGTCGATCGATCATCGGGCGGGTGGTCCGAAGATTCACTCCCGGATCGGCATCTCGGCCGAGGCGACCGCCTTCGATTCTGGATACGACTTCTTCGCCGCCGTGCAGAACCAACTGCGGGCGGGGCCGGTCCACTGCCTCCTGATCGACGAGGCCCAGTTTCTCACGCCGCAGCAGGTGCTCCAGCTGACCCTCGTCTGCGACCACCTCTCGATCCCGGTGCTCTGCTACGGGATCCGCACCGATTTCCGGGGCGAGCCCTTCGAGGGCAGCAAGTACCTGCTCGCCTGGGCCGACAACATCATCGAGATCAAGACGATCTGCCGGAGCGGCAAGAAGGCAACGATGAACGCCCGGCTCGACGACCATGGCAACCGGATCACCGAGGGGGCCCAGATCGACATCGGCCATCATTACGAGGCGCTCAGCCGCAAAGAGTTTGGCCTCGACCAGGTCTCACCTGTCAATCAGCAGGCGCCCTCGCAGCCCTGACTCAATCGGCCGTGATTCCGGCCTGCCTTCCTGGAGCACCACCATGCCAGCCGCCCGGCCGTCGCAGCCTGCAGCCGCCCAGGGCAGGGCATTCGCGATCGTCGCCGCAGCCCTCGCCGTGATCATCGCCGCAGCGGTCACCTGGCTGCTCTGGCCGCGTGAAGACAAGCTCGGCGACGTGCTGGACATGCAGAAGCAGCTGCTGGCCGCCGGAGGGACGCCGAGCCGCAGCGAGATCACGCGTCTCATCCAGACGGTCGACCGGATGGATCGCCGGGAGGTCTGGGCGGCCTACCGGGCGGCGGCTGCCGAGTGGAAGCGGATCAAGCAGGAGGCGATGGACGGCTACTTCGCAGCCCCGCAGGCCGAGCGGTCAGCTCTGCTTGATCGCTACATCGCGCAGCTCGTGGCCTACCACGACCTGCTGATGGCAATGAATCCCCGCCAGCGGCCTGGTGCGGATCCCTATCTGCCCCGCCGCCGTCGGCGTCGCGGTGAGCCCGAGCCTGAAAAAACGCCTGCTGAGGCGGAGGCCGAACGCATCCATCGGGAACTCTCCGAGCGGTTCGACGGCGTGGTCGAGGCCTACGCC
>CALGAS010000532.1 GCA_937959175.1 uncultured bacterium
TCCTGAGCCCATCCCTCGGTGCTTGGATGCCACTGCTGCTGCTGGGACCGTTGGCCTCATGGTCCGCCGAACCGATGTGGCGGTGAGGCCGGGCGGCAATCGGCCAGCCACCCCGTTTCGTCCTCTGCGATGGCCCGGCTGATCGGCTGGCGGCTAGCCGAATGGGTCGGGTTCCGGTTCAGACTGCTCGCCATCCGCGCCTGAGGGCGGAGCCGGAGCGGCAGCCCCGCCCCCGCCTTGGTCCTCGTCGCCGGCGGTGACGGCCACGGTTCGAGCCACCGTTTTGGCAAGCTGGGGCGGGGTGACGGGCATGAGTTCCACGACCTCGTCCGGATACCGCCAGGCAAGGAGAAGCTGCTGATCGCAGTCGGGGTCGGCCGCCAGCCAGAACTCACAGACCCCCGCCCGCCGCTTGTGCTCCTCATTGCCGGCCACCACCGTCTCGAAAACCTGCTGGCCCGGGAGCGAGAGCACCCGCCAGGCCGTCGGCCCGCCCTCCACCGCCACCACTTCGCGATCCTCCCAGGCGGGCTTTTGACCGGCAAAGGACTCATCGGCCCGGGCTTTGTCCGCAAGCAGCGCTTCGACCTGCCGTCGCGGCTGCGTGGCTGAGGGGATCACCCCGATGGCCAGGGACCAGGGATATTCGACGTTGCCGACGACGAACCGTCGTTCAAAGGTCTGGTCATAGCCGGGGAAGTCCGGCAGGAAGGGCGGACGCAACCGACTCGGATCGAGCCGGGCTGCGGGCTGTCCCTCGGCCGGCGGCGGCGGTGGCGATAGCGGCAGAAAGCCTGCGGGGAGGCGGAGCATGAAACTGCCCGAGCCCACCTTGGCAGGATCCGCCCGCAACACCGCAAACGGCGCCCGCTCCTCGAAGGCGGCGACCGCCTCGGCGTAGTCGGCGTCGTAGCGGCCGACCGAGCAGCCAGCCGCAAGGACAGCGACAGCGAGCAGGATTCCGGCAGTGGGCCTGACGGGGGAGGGCATTGATCGTGTCTCCAACAATGGACCGAAGGATCGAGGCCGGCACGGCCATGACGGCCACACGCAGCGGGCCGGCGGAAACCGATTGTGACCTATTCGGCCGGGCTCTGACAGCCGCCCCAAGCCGGGGAACCGTTCCCACCTGCCCGGCCCGCGACATCTACCGCACCCGCCCCGGTTCACCAGTCCTTTTTTCTTCACCTCACCCTCCCGGACTGCCGATGCACTATCTGCGGGCGGACGCCCGTCCGACCGGCGGGAATGCCGGGCGGCTTCCTCCAGGCAATGGAGTGCCCAGCGATGCAAATCACGACCAGCCGGTTTGGCCGGATTGAAATCGATGCCGGTGATGTGATCCGGTTTCCCAGCGGCCTGCCGGGCCTCGAGGACTGCCGGGAGTGGGCCCTGCTGGCCGACTCCTCCAATGAAGCCCTCGGCTGGCTCCAGTGCATCAGCCGGCCGCAGGTGGCCCTGGCCGTGGTCAGCCCCCGGCGATTCGTGCCGGACTACCAGGTGAGGATCCCCCGCAGCGAACTGACGCCGCTGGCCCTCAGCGACATCCGCCAGGCGCAGGTTGTCTCCGTGGTCGGCACCACCGGCAGATCCCTCACGCTCAATCTCAAGGCTCCGATCGTCATCAACGTCGAAGCCCGCACCGGCCGTCAAGTCGTTGCCAGCGGCGACCTTCCGCTGCACTACGAACTCACTCCGAACCGTCAGCCACTCAGGAAGAGTGCATAATCATTGGTGACGGCCGCCGCGGAGCCGCGGCCCTCGCCCGCAGGGATCAGGAAGGAACCCACGATGCTCGTCCTCTCCAGACAACGTGATGAAAGCATCATGATCGGCGACAACATCGTCGTCACGATCGTGGACATCCGGGGAGACAAAGTCCGGCTGGGCATCAATGCCCCCGCGGAGGTTCCGGTCCACCGCCAGGAGGTCTACGAGGCGATCCAGCGGGAGAACATCCGGGCCGCCAGGCTCGGTCCGGGCGACACCGAAAATATCGGCCGCTTCGCCAATCGCAACTCCGGCCAGCCGCGTGAGCCAGGCAGCCGGTAGGCAGCGCGTTTCCGGCCGCATCCGGCCCCGCCGCATCAGGCCTGGAAGTATTCGGGCTCGTTGCCTGGCTTCCACTTGATGTTGCAGCCGAGGCTGGGCGTCTGCTCCGTCAGCGGGGGCTGCCCGGCCAGGAGGGCATCGATCGCCGCCCGAAGATCACGGCCGGTCACCGGCAGGTCGCCTCCCGGCCGACTGGCGTCGAGCTGCCCTCGATAGACCAGCCGCCGGTCAGCGTCAAAGAGATAGAAGTCCGGCGTGCAGGCGGCGTGGTAGGCCTTGGCGACCTCCTGGGTCTCGTCGTAGAGATAGGGAAAGGGATAGCCCCGCTCGTCGGCCTCCGCCACCATCTGCTCCGGAGAGTCGGCCGGGTGGCTTGACACATCATTGGAACTGATCGCCGCGAAGCCGACCCCCCGCGGCATGTACTCCCGCCCGAGTGCGGCCAGCTGATCGGCCACGTGCTTCACAAACGGGCAGTGATTGCAGATGAACATCACCACCGTGGCCCGCTCGCCGGCGGCGGCGGCATAGTCGACCGTGCTGCCGTCGACATTGGGCAGGCAAAAATCGGGGGCGACAGTGCCCAGGGGAAGCATCGTGCTGGGGGTGCGAACCATCGGGGTGACTCTCCTGGCGGGCTTTGCGTTCGACGGAGCCTTCATCTTACGCGGCTGACCCGTCTGCCGCACGCCCCGGCTTCACATCACGCAGGCTCGGGGTGAGCCCGTGCCATCTCGCCGGACGCTCGCTGCGAGCATCCCTGCCCGCCGCTCGCTCGTGGGAAACCGAGCTTCGCCATCCTGGCTGCACTCGGTTTCCCAACGCCGGCTCGATTGGCACGGGCTCACCCCTCGCGAACCCGTATTTCGTGTGCTTGCGCATAGAAGCCCCCCGGCGCGAGCCGGGGGGACGGCGGGCCGTCATGTTCAACCCGCCGGGGCCGGCGGTGACATGCTCGAATCCGGGGGATTTTGCTACAGGCCGCTCGTTCGGCCAACCGGGCATCGCTCGTGAGGCGCAAAGATTCCCCGGCTTCTGCGCGTGCCCCCGACCATCCCCTGCCTGCAGCCTCACGCGGCATCGCAGCGGTAGATCCGGCGGGCGTTGGCGGTCGTTGCCGCCGCGAACACGTCGAGCGATTCACCGCGGGCCAGGGCCAGGCAGGCGGCGGTGTGGATCACGTTGGCCGGCTCGTTCCGTTTGCCGCGGAGCGGCTCCGGCGAGAGAAACGGGCTATCGGTCTCGATCAGGAGCCGATCCAGCGGCACGGTCACTGCGACCTCCCGGAGAGAGGCGGCCGAACGGAAGGTCACCATCCCGGCGAAGCCCAGAAAGAATCCGAGGTCGACCGCCTCGGCGGCCTCGGACGCGGTGCCGGTGAAGGAATGGAGGATCGCGGCCAGCGGGCCCCGGGCCACCGCCTCCCGCAGCATGTCGAGACAGTCGCGAGTGCTCTCCCGGGTATGGATCACCAGCGGCAGGCCGGTCTCCTGCGCCAGGCGGATGTGGCGATCGAAGAAGTCCCGCTGCACCTCCGGCGGCGCGGTCGTGCGATACCAGTCGAGGCCGGTTTCCCCGACCGCCCTGACGCGACCGCTCCGCACCAGGGCCACGATCTGGTCCCATTCGTCGGGCTCGGCCTCGGCCGCATCGTTGGGATGGATT
>CALGAS010000533.1 GCA_937959175.1 uncultured bacterium
GACCGAGCGGGTCGGCGGAAGGGCAGGTTACGATCCCGACGCAACTGGCCTCGCGAATCGCCGCCTCCAGCTCGCGGCAGGCCTCGGCGACGACGTCGGTCGAGGGATTCCCGGACGGCATCCGGTGACCAAGCAGTGACGCATGCAGCAGCCTGGCCGCATCGACCGCGGTCTCGCCGGGCAGCGGCAGGTGACGGCCACCGACCGCTGGGTCGGGGCCGACGGCGATCACCTCTCGCCGGCTGCCGTCAGCCAGCGGGGCCGCCAGCACGTCTGCCGCAACGCTTGGGTCAAGGGCGTCGGGGTCGGCAAACCAGAGGATGACGAGGTCGGCCCGGCCGCGAAGTTCCGCGAGATCAGCCGTGATCGAGCCGGCCCGGGCGACCAGCGGGGCGGCCGGGCTGGCAACCTCGGCGGCTGCCGCGTCGATCGCCCCGCCGGCCGCTTCGGCCACGTCGCAGGCCGCCTGGATCGTCTCGAGCGTGGCGTCGGCCAGGCCGGTGACGAGCAGCCGCCGGGCTGGGGTGATCAGGGCCGTCGCCTGCGCGAGGGCCGCCTCGACACTGGCAGTTGCTCCGTCGATGCAGGCGGCCGGCCCGGCGGCGGACGAGCGATCGCGGCGGCTCACGACTTCGGCAGCACCCAGATGTTGCGGTACCGCACCGGATTGCCGTGATCCTGAAGGTAGAGCGGGCCGCGGGTCTTGTCGGAGCCGCTCGGGCCGCCGGGGGTTTCCTGGGGGATGGCAACGTCGTCGTGGACGACGACGCCGTTGTGACGGACGGTGATCCTGGCATCGGCGACTTTGGTGTCGCCCTCGTATTTCGGCGCGGTGATCTCCACGTCGTAGGTCTGCCAGGCCAGCGGCGGCAGGCACATGTTCACGCTGGGCGCGGCGACCGAATAAACCCCGCCGCACTCGTTGTTCTTGCCCTCGAGGCCGAAGCTGTCGAGCATCTGCACTTCGTAGCGGCCCTGAAAGTAGGCCCCGCTGTTGCCCCGGCCCTGGCCGCGATCCTTGGGCTGGTAGGGCAGGCAGAACTCGATGTGCCAGAGGGCATCGCCAAACTCCTGCGTCGTCGTAGCGCCCTCCATCAAGAGGCCGTCTTCGGTGATCCGCGGCCGCTTGAGCGTCTCCTGCTCGTCGACCGGGCCGCTGCCGTCGAAGATCACAACCGCTCCTGCGGGCGGTTCAGCGTTAAGGGTCGGACTCTTTCGCTCAACCTTGGGCAGCGTGGCGATCGGATTGCCGGCGTCGTCGAGGACGACGAGCGAGCCGTCGCGAATCTCTCCCTGCCGCGTGACGCCTCCGAGATCGACGCCCTCGATCCGGACGACCTCCCCGTCGCGGCGGCCGGAGCCTGTGATCTTGTCGGGCCCCTGCCAGCCGGCTCCCGGCAGGCCACCGGGATAGGCGACCGCCGAGAACTTTCCTTCGCCGAGGGCGACCACCTGCACCCCAAACTCGGTCTCGCCCGCCTCGTGCCGCACGAGCCCGGCGTATTCGCCCTGGATGGCAAAGTCGTCATCGGCGGCGGCCGGGTCGGTAAAGACTGGATTGCCGGTCGGGGCGGCACAGGCCGGGATCACGGCCGCGACCGGCAAGGCCAGAGCGAGGAGGAGCGGAGCCAGACGGGCGGGCATGGGAATCTCCGGGTCTGAGGATTGGATGGGCCGAGGTCGCAGTATGCCGGAACCGGTCACCCCGGGGAAATGGTCGCGGGATGGAGACCGCGATCGGCAGGCCTGAAGCTCGTTGCCACGCGGCCGGCGGCGTCGACGAACTGCTCTCCGCCGGTTCAGGCGAGCCCCTCGAGGGGGCCGTCGCCGCAGTAGTCGGGATTGCCGAACCGAACGAGCGAGTCGTGTCCCATCGCCCGGGCCAGCGACACAAGCAGCCGGTTGTGGGGCACCCCGGGAAACTCGAGGGCCCGACCGGTCTGGAAGCCGAGGCCGCCCCCGAGGAGCACCCAGGGGATGTGCTCGTGGGAGTGGGAGTTGCCCTCGCCCAGCTCGTTGGTCCAGAGGATCGTCGTCTGGTCGAGAAGCGATCCCGAGCCCCCGGGCTCCGGCGTCTCGGACAATCGCTTTGCCAGGTGGGCGATCTCCCCGGCATACCAGGCGTTGATCCTGGTGAGCTTGTCCTGGGCGGCGGCGTTGCTGTTGGGCTCGTGGGAGAGGGAATGCTGCCCCTCGTCGATGCCCAGCCACTTCATGTGCGGCTGGCCGACGGAGTTGGTGTATTGGAGCGTGGCCACCCGGGTGAAATCGGCGGCCAGCGAGGCGACGAGCAGCTCGATCTGCATCCGGCTGATCCGCGGCATGTGGTCGTTCTGGTCGAGAATGCCCTCCTCGAGCACCGGCACCGCGTGGCTCACCTCCTCGCGATGGGTGGCGAGCTCCCGCTCGAAGCCGCGAACGAGGGCCGTGTGCTCCTCGAGGATCCGGCGGTCCTCGGCCGGGAGAGCGGCCGAGACTGTGGCCAGGTCCTCCTGGAGTTCGTCGAGAATGCTCGTCAGGCTCTCCCGGTCGCGGGTCTGCCCGTAGAGCTTGTCGAACATCTGATAGGGGTCGTCGATCGGTGCGACCGGCTTGTTCGGTCCGGCGTAGACCATCCGCGTCCAGGTGTCGGCCCGATTCGGCACCAGCACGCCGAACTCGAGCGAGCCAAACCGGGTGGCGGTCTTCGGATCGGCCTGGAGGCGGCTCCTTATTTCCTGGTCGATCGAGCGGCCGCTGGCCCAGCCTGCCGGCGTGTCGCTCCCCCCCTGGATGTTGCCGGGAAAGAGCTCGATCCCGGTCAGCAGGCAGCCGATCCCCCGCATGTGGCCGTCGCCGTCGCCCCGGATCCTGTTGTGGATGCCCTTGAGCGTGAGGAGCCGATCGGCGAAGGGGGCAAAGGGCCGGAGGATCGCGGGCAACTCACGCTTGCCGAAGGGGCCCTGCTGCTTGGGCCAGAAGTTGTTCCGGACGATGCCATCGGGGCTGAATACGATCACCAGCCGCTGCTTCGGCCGGGCCGGAGCGGCCGCCAGGCTGGGCAGATTGCCGAGAAACGGAAGCAGACCCGAGCCGACGCCGAGCTGCCGGAGGAGCCGGCGGCGAGTGAGATGGTGGGACATGGTTTCAACCCCGTATCGCTTCAAAAAAGGGGACATTCTGCTTTTCCGTCGCGTTACCGACCATGGCCCTCGGGACGGTCCGCTGCCGGCGAGGCCGCGGAAAAGGAGAATGACCCCTTTTCCGGAGGGAAGCAGACGACCTTCATGATAGCCACCGCCAGGCGACGGATGTCGCAGCCGGACGCCGTGAACTCGTTCGTCAGCGTGGCAAGCGTCTCGGGGCCCCAGGCTCGTGCCGGCTGCCGGGCAAGGGCGTGGAAGAGATGCTCCACGAAGGCCTCCCGGGCGTCCGGGCTCCGGGCGACATAGGCGGCCAGTTCGCGGCCGCCGCGGAAGGTCGCCTCCGGCCCCTCGCGGGGGAGGTAGGAGCCGCTCGAGTCGACCGGCCTGGTGCCGCCGCCGACCAGCTGCTCGGTGCGGAAGCGGCCGACCGCGTCGAACTCCTCGAGGGCGAAGCCGAGCGGGTTGATCATCGTGTGGCAGGTCTGGCAGGCGACCGCCCCGGTCTGGATCGCCACCCGTTCGCGGGTCGTCAGCTCGGGGTGGGTGGCGGCGGCCAGTGGGGCGACCGCTTCGGGAGGCGGCCTGAGGACGTTGCCGAGCACGTTGCGGGCCAGGAACACTCCGCGATGAATCGGCGAGGAGTCGTCGGCGTAGGCGAGCATGCTCAGGAGATACGGGTGGCTGAGGATGCCACCGCGGTGGCCCTCGTCGATGCGCACCGGCCGAAAGGGGGCGTCGGGCCACAGCCTTTCGCCGTAGAGCGGGGCGAGCCGGCCGTTGAGCCAGACCCGGTCGGTCGTGAGCAGCCGGTGAAAGCCGTCGCTGCGGCCGTCGAGGGCCTCGTCGACCGCCAGGAGGAGGCTCGTCCGGAGGTCGGCCACCACCTCCGGCGTGAACTCCGGGTAGTGCTCGCGGTCCTTGACGATCTCCCGTGGCTCCGAAACCCGCAGCCAATCCAGGAGGAACTTCCTGAGTTTGGCCTTGGTGCGGGGGTCGGTCAGAAGACGTCCGGCCTGTTGCCCCACCTGCTCGGGGCTGTTGAGCTCGCCGCGGGCCGCCGAGAGCCGGAGGGCCGCGTCGGGAAGCGAGTCGCAGAGGCCGTACGAGAGCCGGGCTGCGGTCGCGAAGGCGTCGCCACCGTCGTCGAGCGGTTCCCGGAAGAGAAATCTCGGCGATTGGAGCACGAGCAACACCGACCGCCGCACGGCCGTATCGAGGTCGGGCGGGTCGGCGAACGGGCGGTCGATCATCAGGGCCCGCAGCTCGGGCGAGAGCGGATGGCGAAAAGCCCGTTCGGCGAACGTCTCGCAGAAGGCCCGCAGCTTGTCGTCGCGGTCGTCGGCGTCCCGCGGCACGGCGGCGAGCGGCTCGAGGTTGGCGACGACGTGGTCCGCGGTTTCGATGGCAGCGGCCGTGACGGCAGCGAGCCACTCGGGCGAGACGCTCGTGCCCCGCTCGTAGCCGATGCTGCGGTCGTCAGGGGGCAGCGGGGTGGCGGGGACGAAGGTCGGAGGACTCTCCCAGGGGGCGAGACACCGCTCAGGCACCGGCCCGAGCACGCCATAGGGTGGCTTCCAGAGCAGTTCGATCGCCGCCTGCGCCGGCGGGACATGCGCCTGGCTGTCGACCCCCTGATGGGCCTTGGAAAACTCGATCGTCAACGGATACGAGCGGCCGCCCAGCAGGAACAGGCTGCCCCGATACTCGCTTTCGTCGCCCGACTTCACCCAGCCATCCAGAAAGGGCGGCTGATCGAGCGACTGGTTGAGCCGCAGCCTGACGGCGTGGTCGGTGCGGATGACGACTTCATAGACGCCCGTTTCCGGCGGCAGCAGCGATCCGGTCCAGCGGATTGAGAACCGATGCGGCTGAAAGATCTCGGGGTCGGGCCCCTCGACCCCGAAGTCGAAGACCACCTGCGGGTCGATTCGCTCCAAGACGGGGCCTGTGCGGCGGTCAAATCTGCTGCCGTTGAAGTACGCGGCGGCCAGGCCACGACGGCCATCCTCGCGGGGGAGCTCGCCCCGGAAGCTCCGCACCAGGTCGGCCAGCGAGTTGCGGAGTTCCCGATTGGTCAGCCTGGTGAGTTCGACCCGGGCAGGCCGGTTGCGGTCACGGGCCACGGGCGAATAAAAGGCTCCATGAATGAAGGCGGCGACCTCTCGGGCGGCCTCACCGGTGATTGCCTCGGGATCGTCATCCGGCATCGTGTCCTCGATGTAGCGGGTCAGTTGGTTTACCGACCGCTCGCCCGCCAGCGGGGCCGGCACATCCGCCGTGCCCTTGCCCCCGTCGCCATGACAGTGCTGGCAATGCTCGCGATAGATGGCCAGGCCGGGCGGCTCCCCGCCGCTCGTGCCGGCGGCGAACGGCATCGCTGTCGCCAGGGTGGCCACCATCGCGACGGCCGCGGGATGGAACCGGCTCCGGTTGGTGCCATTTGTTGGGGGCACGGCTGGGAGGCTCCGTGAACGACTGGGTATGCAGGGCCGGGCTTCCGCCGGCCGCCGGGGCGGCGTCAGGCGGCGGTGGCCGGCTTGGCGAACACGAGCCGTCCGGCCGAGGTTTGGAGCGTGCTGGTCACGTTGACATGGACAGTCTGGCCGATTCGGCCGCGGCCGTCTTCGACCACCACCATCGTGCCATCATCGAGGTAGCCGACGCCCTGGTCGGCCTCTTCACCAGGTTTGACCAGCCGCACCGAGAGGGCGTCGCCCGGCACAAAGGTCGGCTTGAGGGCGAGGGCCACATCGTTGACGTTGATTGCCGGCACGCTGCGGACGCTCGCCAGTTTTACGACGTTGGGATCGATCGTGACAACCCGGCCCTCCAGCTGCCGGGCCATGGCCACGACCCGCGACTCGATCGTCGCCTCGTCTTCGAGTTCGTCCTGCGGGCTGATGACATCGATGTCGATCGACGGATGAGCGCGGAGCCGATTGAGCACATCGAGGCCTCGGCGACCCCGCGTCCGCCGGGTTCGGTCCGTCGACTCGGCAGCGGCCTGCAGTTCGTCGAGCACGAAGGTGGGCACGACGAACCGGCTCTCGAAAATGCCGGCCTCAGCCAGGTCGGCCAGGCGGCCGTCGATGATCGAGGTGGTGTCGACCACGTTGGGCCGGAGGCCACGGACATCCCGGGCGAACTCCACGAAGGGAATCAGAAACCGAAAGTCGTTGCGAGTCTGGAGCAGCAGGCTCGTAGAGAGGTAGCAGAGGACGGCTCCCAGAATCAGCGGCAGCCAGGTCCAGAGCGGATCGGCCTGGTTGAGCGGCAGGATCGGGGTCAGGGCGAGCATCGTGATGTAGGTCAAGAACACCCCGATCAGGAGCCCAAAATAGACCGCCGTGACGATCGTCAGATCCTTGCGACGGATCGCGCCGTCGATCGCGATCACGGTGAGCGGGAGGGCGATCATGCCGGCCAGCACGCCCCAGGGCACCCAGGCGGGGGCCGACCGCATCGGGGCGGCGTTGATGATCAGCACCGCGATGCCGGCAGACACCACGATGAAAATCGCGCGGAGGACGAAAAGCGCCATGGTGCCGGCAATCAACGGGAGTCGGAAATGCGAATCTTTCAGACGGATTCTACCATCCGGGAAAAAACGTGGCGGGCTCCAGCCGGCCGGGAGGCTCGGGCAAAGCGATCCGGGGCGGTCAGCCGCCAAGCCGCCGGGTGTGGTCGGTCTCGAGAAACCGGTCGGTCATCCCGGCCAGGTAGTCGGCCACGCTTCGGGGCACGCCAAACGCATCCGCCCGGCGGCGATAGCCCTCGGGAAGGGCCTCGGGGTGGGCGATGTACCACCGGAACAGTTCCGCCAGCTTCTGCTGGGCCGGATCACGAACAGCGAGCACCCGGTCGCTCCGATAGACCCGCTCGAACAGGAACCGCTCGAGTTCCCGCTTGGCAGCCGAAACCGCGGGAGCGTGGGCCACAACCCGCCGTCGTCCCGGGGTCTCGGTGCCGAAAGCGGCCCGAGCGTCGGCCGCCGAGCCGAGTGACAGGGAACGCAGCGTCGCCAGGCTGGTGCGGGCCAGTTCCGCCACCTGGAAATCGACGAGTTCGTGGATCACCGCCCGCCGCCGATCGGCGGCCGTCAACGATCCGAAGCGTTCATCGACACGGGCGGCTGCCTCGGCGACGAGCGGCAGTTCAAGCAGTTCATCGAGGGTCACCAGGCCAAGCTCGATCGCATCATCGGCGTCGTGGGTGTCATAGGCGATCGAGTCGGCCGCATCGACCACCTGGGTCTCGAGGAGCGGGGGCGGGGCCGAGCCGTCCTTCTTGCGGACGGCCTGGGCCTCGAGCACCTCCCGGGAGAGATTGAGCCCGGGAAACTCGGGGTAGCGGCTCTCGAGCAGCTCCATGATCCGCAACGCCTGCGCGTTGTGATTGAAGCCCCCCTCATCCCGCAGCAGGTCGGCCAGCACGTCCTCGCCGGCGTGGCCCAGCGGCGGGTGGCCGATGTCGTGGGCGAGGGCCAGCGTCTCGACGAGATCCTCGTTGAGGGCCAGGGCCCGGGCGAGCGTGCGGGCGATGTTGGTGACCTCGAGGGTGTGCGTCAGCCGGCTGCGGTGGTAGTCGCCGTGGTAGCCGGTGAAGACCTGCGTCTTGTGGGCGAGCCGACGGAAGGCCGCCGAGTGCACGATCCGGTCACGGTCGCGTTGGTAGGGGCCGCGGAAGGGATGGGCCGGCTCGGGGTGGACGCGGCCGGCCGAGTCGGCGGCATGCATCGCCCAGGGAGCGAGCAGGGCCACCTCGCGGGCCCGCCAGTCGGGCGGCTGAAAACCGGCCGGCGGCTGAGCGGAGCCGCTCATTGGGTAGTCGCTCCGGCGTCCACCTGCCGCAGCTGCAGCCAGAGGTCGTCGAGCGACTGGGGCAGCACGCGAACCCCCGCGGTCGTCGGCATGAAGTTCACGTCGCCCGCCCAGCGGGGCACGATGTGCCAGTGGAGATGCCCTGGCACCCCGGCCCCCGCCACCCGGCCAAGATTGAGCCCGACATTGAAGCCCTGGGCCTGCATCGACCGCTCGATGCGGCCGCACCAGCGCGACAGGCAGTGCTGCAGGTCGAGCAGCACGTCGTCGGCCAGGCTCTCGAGCGTGGCCCGATGGTCGAGCGGGGCGATGAGCAGATGGCCATTGGAATAGGGAAAGCGGTTGATCACGACCACGCTCCGGTCCGTGCGTTCCACGACGCCCAGCGGCTGGTCATCCTCGGCCGCCGCCGCTGCCGCCCGGCAGAGAAAGCAGTCGCGATCAGCCCCGGCCCGCCAGTCACCAATCGTGACCGCCTCGGCCGGCTCGCCCGCCTCGCTTCCCTGCACGTACCCCAGCCGCCACGGGGCCCAGAGTCGTTCAATGTCCATGCCCCTGAGAATACCAAAGCCCGCACTTGCTCCCGTTCGCCGGCTCGGGGCGAGCCCGTGCCGTCTCGCCGGACGCTCGCTGCGGGCATCCTGCCCTTCGCTCGCTCGATGCTGGCCTCGCTTTCGCCATCCTGGCTGCGCTCGGCCAGCAACGCCGGCTCGATTGGCACGGGCTCACCCCTCGCGAACCCGT
>CALGAS010000534.1 GCA_937959175.1 uncultured bacterium
GAGGAAATCGGCGTGCCGATGGAGATCGTCGGTACCGATCTCGAACCCGAGAGCATCACCAAGAACCAGTCGTTCGGCCTCGACGAGCGGGACCGATCGGCCCGCGAGGTGCTCGCAACGATCCTCGCCAAGGCCGATCCCGCCGGCAGGCTCGTCTACGTCGTCCGCAAGGAGGACGACCTGGACACAATTTTCATCACGACGCGGGCGGCGGCCGCCAAGCGGGGTGAGAAGCTGCCCCCCGGGCAGGAGGCTTCGGCGGAGGCCGACGCGAAACGGTGAGCTGGTCAGCCAAGCACGGCCAGGGCCAAGCCCATGTAGACCACGATCCCGACGACGTCGACGATCGCCGACACGAAGGGATTGCTCATCAGGGCCGGGTCGAGGCCGATCGAGCGGAACACGAGCGGCAGGATCGAGCCGACGAGCGAGCCGATCAGGACGACCGAGAGGATCGTGGCCGGGATCACGAAGGCCTCGGCGGGGGTGGGGGCATAGGCCAGCGCCAACAGATAGCCGGGGACGGCCAGGATCAGGCCGAGCAGCAACCCGAGGGCGAACTCCCGTCGCAGGATCCGCTTCCAGTCAGAGAGCCGGCAGTCTCCGGTCGAGAGGGCGGTGATCACGAGGGCCGCCGACTGGTTGCCCGAGTTGCCGCCGCTGGCGATCACCAGCGGGATGAAGGCGACCAGCCACTTCTGCGGTGAGTCCCAGGTGGAGAGCACCATCGCGGTCACCGCCGCGGTGGCGAACAGGATCGCCAGCCAGACGCCCCGCTTCCAGGTCATCGAGGTGATCGCCGCCTCGAGGTAGCCCTCGCCGAGCGGGGCGACGGCGGCGATCATCTGGGCGTCGTCGGTCGCCTCCTCGCGGACGGCATCGAGGACGTCGTCGTGGGTGACGATCCCGACGAGCCGGTTGTGGTCGTCGACGACGGGAATCGCGATGAAGTCGAAGCGGGCCAGGAGCTCGACGACCTTCTCCTGGGGCTCGTCGATCCGGGCGCTGATCACGTCCCGCTGCATCAGGTCGGCCACCAGGGCGGTCGGCTTGGCGAGGATCAGATCGCGGAGCGAGACGAAGCCGACGAGGTGCCGCTCGGCATCGAGCACGTAAATGTAGTAGATCGACTCGCTGTCGGGGGCTTGGAGCCGGAGCCGGGCGATCGCCTCGCCGGCCGTGATCTCGGCGGGCAGGGAGGCGTATTCGGTGGTCATCAGGCTGCCGGCGGAATCTTCCGGGCAGGAGAGGAGCATCCGAATGTCGTGGCGTTCCGCCTTGGCCACCAGCGGGAGGATCTCCTCGACGAAGTCGGGGTCGAGCTCCCGGAGGAGGTCATCGCGGTTGTCGGCGGCCATCCACTCGATCAGCGGCCCGAGGCGGCTCCGGTCGGCCGCCGTGACGAGCTCGACCTGCCTGGAGAGCGGGTAGTAGGGAAAGATCTCGGCCTGCCGCTCGACCGGTACCGTGGCGAGGAGTTGCCAGGCCTCGCCATCCTCGAGCCCTTCGGTGAACTCGGCCACGGTCGCGGGGTGGAGCTCCTCGGCGACCTCGCGGAGGCCGGCGGTGTCGCCCTCGGCGAGCATCACGCGGAGTTCGGGGATCAGGATGGGATTGGCGGTCGGCATGGCGGCGGGACGGCGGGGCGACGACGGCGGGAAGCGGCCTATACTGCGGGCATTCCGTCGCGACCAAGTATGCCATGCAGAACGACGCTTTATCGCCGAGGCTCGCCCCGGGTGCCCTGCAACTCGGTTTTGCCCTCGTGCTGGCGGCGGCTGCCGCTGGTGCGAGCGGCGGGCCCGGCGACACGGAAGCCGAGCGGGGCTGGCAGCACCTGCTGACCCGGGCCTACCTCCCGGCCGACTTCGATCAGGAGGTCTTCGACCAGCTCTGGACCACCTGGGAGGAGCCGTTGCGATCCCGGGCCGAGGCGGCGTCGCTCGCTGAACGCCGCCGGCTGGCGATGGAGCGGTATGGCCTCGTGCCCCACCCCAACGACCCGAGCCGTTCGCTCCAGTACGTCGTCGACGAGGCTGGCGGCTGGACGATGAACTGTCTGGCCTGTCATCAGGGGCAGGTCCGCGGCGAGCCGATTCCGGGCGTCCCCAACTCGACCTACGCCCTGGAGACGCTCACCGAGGAGGTCCGGGCGGTGAAGGTCCGGCTCCGCAAGCCGCTGGCCCACATGGACGTCGGGTCGATGTTTCTGCCGTTGGGCACGACCGTCGGCACGACCAACGCGGTGATCTTCGGGGTGGCCCTGATGCGGCACCGCGACGCCGAGCTCAACATTGTCCGCAGGCCGCCCCGCTTCGACCTCCCGCACCACGACATGGACGCGCCCCCCTGGTGGCACTACGCCAAGCGAAAGAGCCTCTACATCGACGGCTTCGCCCCCCGCGGCCACCGGATGCTGATGCAGTTTCTCCTGGTCGAGCAGAACGGGCCGGAGAAGTTTCGGGAGTGGGAGGATGAGTTCCGCGAGATCGAGGCCTGGATCGCCTCGCTCGAAGCTCCCGTTTGGCCAGGGTCGGTCGATCGGGCCCTCGCAGCCCGCGGGGAGCGGGTCTTCACCGCGACCTGCGCCGAGTGCCACGGGACGTATGGCGACGAAGAACACTATCCCGAGCGGCTGGTGCCGATCGCCGAGGTGGGCACCGATCGGGCCCGGCTCGACTCGCTGACGGCGAGCGAGCGGCGGGCCCTCAACGACAGCTGGTTCGGCCACTTCGGCCGCGACGCCGAGCCCCTGGCCGACCGCGAGGATCCCGGCGGGTACATCGCACCGCCGCTCGATGGGGTCTGGGCGAGTGCGCCCTATTTCCACAATGGGTCGGTGCCGACCATCTGGCACGTGCTCAATCCTGCCGAGCGGCCGGTCGTCTGGCGGCGGACGGCGACCGGCTACGACGACGCCCGGCTCGGTCTCGAGATCGAGGAATACGACGACCTGCCGGCAGGCAAGCTCCGGTCCTCCGAGCGGCGGCGGTATTTCGACACCCGCAAGCCGGGCAAGAGCAACGCGGGCCACGACTTCGCCGACGTGCTCGACGACGACGAGGAGCGGGCGTTGCTCGAGTATTTGAAGACGCTCTAACGGGCGGGGCAAGGGGACTGGCTCCGAGCGAAGCGAGGTGCCTGTACCCATCCGCCGTGAGGCGGCGCCGTGCAAGGGGACTGGCTCCGAGCGAAGCGAGGTGCCTGTCCCCCTTCGGGTCCAAGGACGCAAGGAAGCCCAACGGCCCGCCGTCCCGGGGGCTCAAGTCCCAGGTGGTGTTTGGTTGGGCAGGCGTTTTGGGCGTGGTGGTGGTGAGCGTTCTGCGGTCATCGGGGGTTGGGCGGCCCAACGGCCCGCCGTCCCCCCGGCTCGCGCCGGGGGGCTTCTATGGAAAAGGGGACTGGCTCCGAGCGAAGCGAGGTGCCTGTACCCTTTTCCAACTCGAGCACCCACGGAATACGGGTTCGCGAGGGGTGGGCCCGTGCCAATCGAGCCGGCGTTGGGA
>CALGAS010000535.1 GCA_937959175.1 uncultured bacterium
GTCCAGGTCGCCGGCAACACGGTGATCAACTCGGCCAACAGCTACTCCGGTGGCACCGTGCTCTCCGGCGGCACGATCACTGTCCAGAACGACGCCGCCCTCGGCACTTCTGGCACGATCTCCTTCGAGGGGGGCACGCTGGCCTACTCCCAGGCCCTCACCGCTGACCTCTCGAGCCGGTTTAGCACCGCCGACAACCAGGCCTACGCGATCGAGGTCTCCGCAGCCGCCCCGATCACGCTGGCCAATGCTCTGACGAGCACCGGCGGCACGCTCACGAAGACCGGCAACGGCACGCTCGTGCTCTCCGGTGCCAACACCTACTCCGGCGGCACGACCGTCTCGGCCGGCGGCCTTCAGGTCACCACTTCCTCACTCCCGGGCGACGCCAGCGTCGCAGCCGGTGCCCAGCTCGACTTCAACCAGAGCACCGTCGGGTCCTACGCGGGCGTGATCAGCGGCCAGGGCCAACTCCGCAAGCTCGGCAGCGGCACCGTCACGCTCAGTGGCACCAACACCTACACCGGCGGCACCACGATCTTCGAGGGCACCCTCGTCGGCGGCGTCGCCAACATCCCGGGCGACATCTCGCTCGACGGCAACGCCGTCAATGCCGCCACCCTCGAGTTCGACCAGGCGACCGAGGCGACCTACTCGGGCGTGATCAGCACGAACACCACCCCCAACACCGGCTCCGTCGTCAAGAGCGGCGTCGGCAACCTGATCCTCTCCGGGGCGAACACCTACACCCAGCCGACGAGCGTGGCCGCCGGCCGGCTCTCGGTGAACGGGTCGCTCGGCACCTCGGCCGTCACCGTGCAAAGCGGCGGTGAGCTCGGCGGGATCGGCAGCCTCGCCGGAACCGTGACCGTGGCCAACGGCGGCCGCCTCGCCCCCGGCAACAGCATCGGCGTGCTCACCGAGGGGGCGACGAGCTTCGCCTCGGGGGCCACCTTCGAGTACGAGGTCGATTCGACCGATCTCAACAGCCTCGACTCCGCCGCCGACCTCTTGGTCGTCAACGGCAACCTCGACATCGCCGCCGGCTCGCTCCTCGAGTTGACCGATCTGGCCGCCCAGGTTCAGCCCTTCGTCGAAGACACGACCGTCTTCGCGATGATCAACTACACCGGCACCTGGGACGGCGGCCTGTTCACCTTGGGCGGCCAGAGCCTCGCCAACGGCAGCCGCTTTGCCGTCGGCAGCCAGCTCTGGGAGATCGCCTACGACTACGTGGTCGGCGGCTCAAACATCCAGCCGCTCAACTTCACGAGCAGCCAGGACACGGGCGGCTCGTACGTCACGGTGACGGCCGTCCCCGAGCCGGCCACCCTCGTCTTCCTCGCCGCCGCGGCTGGCCTCGCAGCGCTCACCCGCCACCGCTGGTAACCGCCCATATCGGTAAGCGCCCGCGGAACGGTTGAAAAAGGGGTACAGGCACCTCGCTTCGCTCGGAGCCAGTCCCCATTTTCAATAGAAGCCCCCCAGCGCGAGCCGGGGGGACGGCGGGCCGTTGGGCAATCCCAGCCCCCGGAAGCCCGCACCCGCGCTCACAACCAACCCGCCCAATCCGCCCTCACAACCAACCAACCCCTGCACATCAACCGCCGGGACGGCGGGCCGCCGGCATTCCTCACCGATACGATCACGGCCGGTGGCCTCATGATCCGGCTCACGGGCAGGCATGACCGGACCGCAGTTTTCTCGATTGGCAGGCGTCGGCAGCAGCGACAACTTCGGGCCGTCACCCTTCACCGAAAGGGATTGATTGACCGCACGCCGCCGTAATCCTGCCCGTGGTTCAGATCTTCCGTGATCAGTTCAGTCGCACCCGAAGTGCGGGCTGCGGCGACGATCAGGGCATCCCAGAACGAGATCTTCCAGCGGGCCTGTTCGTCGAAAGCCGACCGCAGAAGATCGACGGTGTTCTCGACAACTGGCCAGAAAGTGAAGTCGTCGACGATCCGCGTGGCTTCCGCGTGAGACACGCCGCGGCGTTCCAGGTTCACATACAGCTCCTGCAGCACCTGGACGCTGACGGCAACGTCGCCGGGCAGGTTCCACCCCTCCTCGACGATCGCGAGCGCCACATCCCGCTTGGTGGCCGCGTCGCGGTCGTAGGCATAGACGAGGACGTTGGTATCGAGAAACCTACCGGCGGGCATGGACGTCCTCTCGGCTGAAAGGCCGACCGCCGAGTGGTAATCCCTTTTTCAGTCGGCCTAACGCTTCGTCCCGCCGGCCGACGCCAGCTTCAGACTGCAACACCCAGTCAAGCCCAGCTCGAACAAGCTCCTTGAGCGTCGTCTGCCGCTGGGCGGCGAAAACCTTCGCTCGGTGGAGCAGTTCGTCCGGAAGATCGATGGTCGTTTTCATGCAGAAATATATACAGGAATATGGCCGTATTACCAACGTCTCGCCTGGAATGACCGATACTGGCCCTTCATACCCTGTCCCAGGTATGGAGCGAATCGCTCCACTTTCGGCCAAAAATACACTCTAGAGGTGAGCTATTTTGCCCCACCCCTGGGGCGATTTGCCTCACCACCTACGGGGGGGTCGAGAAAATTCCCCGCCGGCCCATCGGGCCCAATGCGGCTCTCGCTCGGAAAAAACGCTGATTTTTCACGTTTCACCGCTGATTTCGGCCAAAACAAGCCCATTTTGGCACGGGATTCGCAGTTTTCTCCCGTCGCAGCCAGCCCGCAAGGGCCGGCGACGTCCCGCGGCGGGCTCGCGAGCCCGCTGCCTGGCCCGCCAGATGACTCGAACCGAACCCGAGATGCCATGACGATTGCCACTTCGAAGATCGCCCGTCTCGCCGCCGTTCCCGCCAGCCGTGCCCGACCCGTCACTCGCTGCGGGGCGATGCTCTTCCTGCTGGCCGCCCTCGGCGTCCTCGCCGCCCCGGCCCGGGCCGCCGACGTTGTCAAGGCGAACAACGCCGAGGGAATGGCGAACGGGACCAGCTGGGTCGGCGGCGTCGCGC
>CALGAS010000536.1 GCA_937959175.1 uncultured bacterium
CGTTGTACGCGATCAGCGAGGCAGGCGATACCCACCGGCGAGATCTCGGAGGGCGGCGGCCGAGGCGGCCGGATCGAAGCCCGCGTCGGGCTCGGCGGCGAGTTCTTCGGCCATGATCGCGGCCACCGCGTCGGCAGCGGTGGCGGCCGCGGCGGCGTCGAGGAACAGCCAGCGGGAGCGGCGGGCGAGGACGTCCTCGACGGTGCGGGCGTATTCATGCCGCACGGCGAATCGCACCATCGCCTCGCTCAAGCCCGGCAGCAGCTCCCGACTGGCGCCGGGCAGCTCGGCGACCAGCGGCGCTTCGGTCCCGTAAAGATGGAGGCCCGGCGGCACGGCGGGGGGGACCGGTGGCGGGCGGCCTGCCATAGCGATCCCGTTGTCCGGAGCCGGACCGGCGCCCATCAGCCGCAGCGTGCGGGTGACGCCGGCCGGCCGCTCCGGCAGCAGACCGGCCCGGAAGCAGGCGGCCAGCACGTCCTCGGCCATCGCTCGGTAGGTTGTCCACTTGCCGCCGGTCACCGTCACCAGGTGATGCCGGGAAACCACGATCGCATGCTCGCGGGAGATCGCCTTGGTGTCGCGGCCGGCTTCGGTCGGCGGCTTGACAAGCGGGCGGAGGCCAGCCCAGCAGCTGCGAACGTCGGCCCGCGTCGGTGAGCGAGCCAGGTAGCGGGCCGCTTCGGTCAGGATGAAATCGACCTCCTCGGGCAGCGGCCGCGGCTCAAGCGGGAGGTCGTCGCGGGGCGTGTCGGTCGTGCCGAGGATCAGCTTGCCCTGCCAGGGCACCGCGAAGAGCACCCGCCCGTCGCTCGTCTTGGGCACGATCAAGGCCCGCTCGCCGGGCAGAAAGTCGCGATCAACGACGAGATGGACGCCCTGGCTGGGCGTCACCATCGCCGCCGCGGCCGGCTCGTCGAGCCGCCGCACCCCGTCGACCCAGACCCCGGTCGCATTGACGACGCAGCGGGCCGCAAGGCGATAGCGATGGCCCGTCTCGCGGTCTTCGACCTCGACCCCGTCGACCCGCTCGTCGCCAGCGGAGGCGGTCAGCCCGACCACGCGGCAGTAGTTGAGCACGACCGCCCCCTGGGCGGCAGCCGTGCGGGCCAGGGCCACTGCCAGGCGGGCGTCGTCGAACTGCCCGTCAACGTAGGAGACACCGCCAGCGAGGCCGCGGGGCTGCACGCCGGGCAGCAGCTCTTTGACCCGACGCGGGCCGGGAAGGCCGGTCCGTCCCAGCCGGGCCGCGCCGGCCAGGGCGTCGTAGAGGAGCAGGCCAGCCCCGTAGAACCAGCGATCCCAGAGCCGGCCTCGCCAGCCGTAGACAGGCAGCACGAAGGGCAGGGGCCCGGCGAGGTGAGGGGCGTTGGCCAGGAGGATCGCCCGTTCGCGGAGCGCTTCGCGCACGAGCCCGACGTCGCCCTGGGCGAGATAGCGGACCCCGCCGTGGACGAGCTTTG
>CALGAS010000537.1 GCA_937959175.1 uncultured bacterium
GGAAAAGGGGACTGGCTCCGAGCGAAGCGAGGTGCCTGTACCCTTTTCCAACCCAAGGATGCACACAGAATATGGGGCGGCCGGCTGAACGTCGTTACTGCCGCTCGGTTCCGGTGTCGAGCACCGCCATGAAGGCCTTCTGCGGGATGTCGACGCTACCGACGCTCTTCATCCGCTTCTTGCCTTCCTTCTGCTTCGCCCAGAGTTTTTTCTTGCGGGAGATGTCGCCGCCGTAGCACTTGGCCGTCACGTTCTTGCGGAGGGCCGAGATCGTCTCGCGGGCGATCACCTTGGTGCCGATCGCCGCCTGGAGGGCCACCTCGAACATGTGTCGATCGATCTCGCCGCGGAGTTTCTTGACGATCGCCCGGCCCCGCCGATCAGCGTCTCGGCGGTCGCAGATGATCGAAAGGGCGTCGACCTTCTTGCCCCCCACCAGAATATCGAGCCGGACGAGATCGGCCGGGAAATAGCCGACCAGCTCGTAGTCCATCGTGCCGTAGCCGCGGGTCACGCTCTTGAGCTTGTCGTGGAGGTCGTAGATCACCTCGGCCAGCGGGAGGTCGAAGCTGAGCATCGCCCGGGTCGGCGAGAGGTATTCCGTCTTCAGGTAGACGCCCCGCCGGTCGGTGCAGAGCTGCATCACCGGCCCGATAAACTCCACGGGCACCAGGAAGTTGGTCCGCACGATCGGCTGGCGAAACTCCTCGATCTGCCCGGTCTCGGGAACATCCTGAGGATTGGTGATCTCGATCGTCTCGCCGGTCTTCTTGAGGATCTGGTAGGTGACGTTGGGAGCGGTCTGGACGAGATCGAGATCGGCCTCCTGCTCCAGCCGCTGCTGGATGATCTCCATGTGGAGGAGGCCGAGGAAGCCGCAGCGGAAACCAAAGCCGAGGGCCTCGCTGCTCTCCGGCGAGTATTCGAAGGAGGGATCGTTGATCGCCAGCTTTTCCAGGGCGTCGCGGAGTTCCTCGAAGTTCTCGCCGTCGCTGGGATAGAGGCCGCAGTAGACCATTCGCTGAGGCGGCTTGTAGCCGGGCAGCGGGGCGGCCGCCTCGTCACCCGGAATCGTCACTGTATCGCCGACGTGGACATCCTTGACATCCTTGATGTTGCAGACGAGATAGCCAACCTGGCCGGCGGAAAGCGTTTCGCAGGGCCGCCGCTGGGGCACGAACTGGCCGAGCTCGAGCACCTCGTGGGTCGTGCCCTGGCGGAGAAAGCGGATCTTCTGGCCCTTGCGGATCGTGCCGTCGAGCAGCCGCACGTAGGTGATCGCGCCCCGGTACGAGTCGTAGTGGCTGTCGAAGATCATCGCCCGGAGGGTCGCCTCGGGATCGCCCTCGGGCGGTGGAATCCGCTCGACGATCGCCGCGAGCAGGTCGGGGATGCCGACCCCCGTCTTGGCGCTGACCTTGATCACCTCCTCGGGCTCGACGGCAAGGCTCTGCTCCATCTCGAGGAGCACCTCGTCGACCCGGGCATGCACGAGATCAACCTTGTTGATCACCGGCACGATCGTGAGGTCCTGCTCCATGGCGGCGTAGGTGTTGGCGACCGTCTGGGCCTCGACCCCCTGAAAGGCGTCGACCAGCAGGAGGGCGCCTTCGCAGCAGGCCAGGCTGCGGGAGACCTCGTAGTGGAAGTCGACGTGGCCGGGGGTATCGATCAGGTTCAGCTCGTAGGTCTCGCCCTCGTGGCGGTATTCCATCCGCACCGCCCGGGCCTTGATCGTGATCCCCCGCTGCCGCTCGAGTTCCATATCGTCGAGCATCTGGGTCTTGAGCTGTCGCTTGTCGACCGTGCCGGTCGACTCGAGCAGGCGATCGGCCAGCGTGCTCTTGCCGTGGTCGATGTGGGCGATGATCGAGAAGTTGCGAATGTGAAGGCAGTCGATTGGCATGGCGGAGATTCTAGAGGGCGGCCGCGGGATTCCTGCCTTGCCG
>CALGAS010000538.1 GCA_937959175.1 uncultured bacterium
TGCTGGCCTCGCTTTCGCCATCCTGGCTTCGCTCGGCCAACACACGCCGGCTCGAATGGCACGGGCCACCCCTCGCGAACCCGGATTCCGGGTGCCTGCGCGTTGACGCCATAGAAGCCCCCCGGCGCGAGCCGGGGGGACGGCGGGCTGTTGGGCCTTCCAACTCCCGATAGCCACCAACCGCCCACCACCAACCCGCCCAATCCGCGTTCATCATCAACAAGCGGCATCTCACCGGCGGAAAAGCGGCCCGTGAGCCCACGGGTCTGCCCAGGTTAAAAACCCGGGCCCACGGTTCTCCCCACGGCGCACGCCGGGCCCACGGTTCTCCGCAGGTATCGCATCCGGGGCCCACCGTTTCGCCCAGGTTAAAAACCCGGGCCCACGGTTCTCCCCACGTCTTCCCCGGGCCCTCAACTCCCCCAACTTCCCCGCCCCCTCGCCGGCGGCCGTGCTCCACCGCACGAAACCGGAGATTCCCCACCGAATCTGCCGATTCTCCTAAACAGGAAGTCTGGGCGAAGTTTGCGGCCCCGGCTCGATCATGCCCCAACGAGAGGCCGCCGCCGCAATGGCATGGCGTCGGACCATCTTTGCGTCGAGTTTGCGACTGACGGGGGCGGTCTGCGCGGGCGTCATGATCTGCCTTGCCTCAGCGGCCTTCGCCCAGGAGACCAGCCCGCCGGAGCCTCCAGCCGGCGAGCGGCTACCCGCGCCGGAGGCCGCCCCCGAACTCCTCGCAGCCCCGGCCCCGGCCGGTGAGACCGACATCGCCATCGAGCCCAACGAGGGTGCCCCCGTGCTCTCGCCCGATCAACCCGGGAACGTCCGCGAGGGGGCGGGGGCGGGATTCGAGGAGGGCTCGGGGGCGGCGGAAGGCCCGGTGCTCGACCCGAATCAGGTCGGCAATCTCCGCCGTCGGCTCTCCGAGATCGAGGGCCGCTTCACCGAGTATCCGCTGATCCGGCTGAGCGGCTTCTTCCAGCTCGAGGACGGCCTCTACAGCCAGACCGCCGCCAGCCGTGGCCGCTACGGCGACATCCAGGACGGCGTCGGCTTTCGCCGTGCCCGGCTTCAGGCGCTCGGTGAGCTCACCGAGTTCATGGCCTACACGATCGAGGTCGACTTCGCGCAGGCCGGCCGGCCCAGCCTGCTCGACGTCTGGGGAGAAATCGACGAGATCCCCTGGTTTGGCACGATCCGGATCGGGCAGTTCCGCCAGCCCGGGCTGATGGATTCCTGGACGAGCGTCCGGCATCTCGACTTTCTCGAGCGGTCGGCGGCCTTCCAGGCGGTCGATCCGTTTCGCCGCGTCGGGATCATGGCCTACGCGATGAGCGAGGACGAACGCACCTCCTGGGCCTACAGCGTCTATGCCACCGGCCTGACCTACTGGGACGGCGTCAGCACGACCTACAAGACCTTCGGCGACAACCGCTACGGCACCCAGCTCGGCGACAACGGCGGCGTCTCGTTCTCATCGCGGATCACCCACCTGCTCCATTACGACGAGCTTTCCGGGGGTCGCTACCTGCTGCACGTCGGCGGGGGCTATCTCTACAGCCAGCTCGGCGGTGAGGGCGACCAGCTACCCAACGCCAAGGCCTACAACTCGCAGGTCTTCCCCGAGTTCTTCCTGGGCGATCCCGGCGGCGGCGGGTTCACCGCTGCGGGCACCCCGCTGGTGCTCGACGTCGGCCAGATCCTCGCCAACGACTTCTCCCTCTACCACCTCGAGCTCGCCGGCAACCGGGGGCCGTTCCACTTCCAGTCGGAGGTGATGCTCGAAGCGATCAATCAGCAGAACGGCCCGACCCTGCTCCTCCCGGCGGCCTACGCCCAGTGTGGCCTGTTCCTGACCGGCGAGACGCCGCTCTACCTCAAGGAGGCGGGGGTCTTCGACTACAACGTCGTGCCCCACACGCCCTTCTTCGGCACCGGCCGCCGGGGGCGGCTGCGGGGCTGGGGGGCCTGGGAGCTCGCCTTTCGCTGGACCTACGTCGACATGTCGATGGTCAACGTCAACCCGGCCAACCAGTTGCTCGACCTCAAGGGGCCGCCCCCCTTCCCCAACTACGGCGTGCTCAACGAGTCGACCGTGGCGGTCAACTGGTGGTGGAACCGCAACACTCGCGTGCAGTTCAACTGGATTCACAGCATGCCCAACCTGCTCGGCTACGGGCATGCCCCCTTCGACATCTTCGGCACCCGCTTCCAGGTGGAGTTTTGAGGAGAAGATCATGACCCGATCCCTGCTGCTGGCCCTGACCGCCGCCTGCTGCCTGGCCGCCGCCGGCCCCGCCGCGAGCGACGGCGACAAAGCCCCCGATCCTGACGGCCGCTGCGATCGCTGCGGCAGCTGCGAGGGCGTCCGGCGGGTCTGCCTGCCGGTGCCGGTGGAGCGGGAGGAGACGAAGGTCTGCTGGACCTACCGCCGGGAGGAGGTCTGCATCCCGGGCCCGAGCCAGTACTGCGGCAAGACCTGCGAGCACGACGCCTGCGGCTGCTGGTGGAAGGAGATCTGGAAGCCGACCTGCGCCCGCGTGATCCCCAAGCACGTGCCGGTCAAGCGGGAGGTGACCCGCAAAGTGCCCGGCGTCGAATGGCAGGTTCGCGAGCGGTGCTGCCACTGCCGCCGGCTGCCTGAGCCGAAGCCAGAACCAGACAAACAGCCGACGGCTGCCGCCGGGCCGGCTCCGCGCTCACCGGAAGCCCGCCCGGAGCCACCGCGTTGAGAAGAGGATGGACACCATGCCGCTGCGAAGCCTGACCCGCGCCGAAGTCCGCGACATCGACCGTCGCACGATCGACGAATACGGTCTGCCCGGGATCGCGCTGATGGAGAACGCCGGCCGCAATGCGGCCGAAATCATCGCCGCCCGGTTTCCCGCCGGCCCGGTGGCGATCGCCTGCGGCAAGGGCAACAACGCCGGCGACGGCTTCGTCATCGCCCGGCACCTCGAGCTTGCCGGCCGGGCGGTGCGGATCCTGCTCGCCGGGGATCCCGCAGGGCTTGCCGGTGACGCCGCGACCAACTTCACAGTCGCCTCGCGGGCCGGCCTTGCGATCGAGCGACTCGCAGCCGCCTCCGGCGAGGCGTGGTTCGAGCGGATCGCCGGGGCTGGCGTGATCGTCGATGCCCTGCTGGGCACCGGAGCCGCCGGCCCGCCGCGGGGCGGCGTTGCCGTGGCGATCGACGCGATCAACCAGACGCGGCGGGCCGGCCGCGACAGCTCGCCGGCGGTCGTTGCGATCGACCTGCCCTCCGGGCTGGACTGCGATTCCGGGGAGACTCCAGGAGCCTGCATCCGGGCCGATCTGACGATCAGTTTCGTCGCCGCCAAGCGAGGCTTTGCGAATCCACGGGCGGCCGAGTTCACCGGCGAGTTCGTCGTCGCGGGCATCGGCGCACCCGCCTGCCTGCTCCGCGAACTGCGCTGACCGCCATCACCAGCCCCGCGGCCCACCCCTGCCAGGGTCGCTGACGTCTTGCCGACCTGAGTTTTTCAGGCCGCCGCATCGAGCATCGTGCTGTTGGCGGCCATCACGTACTCACGGATGAGTGTACAGGCGTCTATACTACCCGTGAGCCCGTTGGCACGATGCGGGTCGGAGGATCACCCGGGGTACCGGCCCGACTTCCGACTACCTGCCACATCCGGCAGGCGGCGGCGGGCGCGGGCCAGGAGCCCTGCGGCAAGCACCGCCACCATGAACGCCGTGGCCGGCTCGGGGACCGCCATGATTTGCAGGCCGTTGAGGGCAGAAATAGCGTTTCCATTTCTGGCCCAGTCGATCGTAATCGTTCCAGATCCATCGGAGGAAATGTTGTCGAACCGCACGTACTGGCCAGGCTCGGTCAGCGTGGAGATGCCGCCGGGATCTGTCGTGGCCTTGGTGACCCCGCCGATCGTGAAGGCCGAATCGTGGTCTGTTGTCTGCGCTGCATACAGCACGATATCCCATTCCGTGGACGCCCCCAGGCCGGACAGGGTCACCGTTGCCGAGGTCGCCGTCTCCGCCAGATACAGGTAGTCCGCCATCAACGGCTGCAAGCCGGCAGCGATATTGGCGGCGGTTGTCGTGTCCAGATTGAATGATGTCCAAAACTGCGTAATCGCGATGCTCGCCCCGGAAGATGCACCCGTCGAATCCAGAAGTGACGTGGTGGCCAGAGAACTCCCACCTTGCCCATCGAACGGAACCGTGATGCCGTTCCAGGTGCCACCCCCGAGTGCCCCGCTGCCGGTGTAGGTGCCCCAGGAAGCAAAAGGCGCCGACGACGAGTTGAAGTCCACATTGATCAACGTCTCGGCGTGGCTCCGCATCGCTGACGCAAGCGACGCCAAGGCGATCGCGGCAACCACGAAGGCACGAGCGGTGAACCGGGTCGTGAATCGCAGGCGGGAGAAGCAATTTTGGTGCATGGTCATACCCTGAATAAATAGCTGACAGCGGTTCCTCCCGAGCACCCAAGCTCGCAGAACATCGCCGCACTGCCGGAACCACAATTGGTTGACCTGACCCGGTTCTGTCGCTCGCGGACGCGAGCCACCGATACGGAATCTGGATAGACAACCGTCGGAAGGGCGCGCAAAAGCCGTGCCAAAAAATCGACCACCGGGCGTTTCCGCGGAATAAGTCATCGGACGACGAGCCGCAGCGGTGTTTTCCTCGGAAAACTGCGGGCCGAT
>CALGAS010000539.1 GCA_937959175.1 uncultured bacterium
TCAGCAGGGGGTTCTATGGCTACCGTAACCTCACGTCGCCGATTTCTGACAGCAACGACGGCCGCGGGGCCGCTGGTGCTCCTGGGCACGCGGGCTTCCCGAAGCATCGCCGGAGCCAACGACCGAATCCGAATCGCCGTCCTCGGCTGCAACGGCCGGGGACGGGCCCACCTGAACGGCTTCGGGAAGGTGCCGGGCGTCGAGATCGCCGCCGTGGTCGACCCCGATCAGCGGGTTGTCGATCGCACGCTGGCCAACCTTCAGAAGAAGGCCGGCGAGAAGCCGCTCGCCACCCGCGGGGAGCGGGATTTCCGCCGCGTGCTCGACGACCCGAGCATCGACGCGATCACGATCGCCACCCCCAACCACTGGCACTCCCTGATGACCATCATGGCAGCCCAGGCTGGCAAGCACGTGTACGTCGAAAAACCGCTCAGCCACGATATCGCGGAGGGCCGCTCCGCCGTCGCGGCGGCAGAAAAGTATGGCGTCGTCGTCCAGCATGGCACCCAGCGGCGCAGCAACGCCGGCATCGCCGGCCTCCACGAGGCCCTCAAGAACGGCTCCCTGCCGCGGCTCAAGATCGCCTACGGCTACTGCTGCAAGCCGCGGGATGGCATCGGCACCAAGCCCGACGGCGACCCGCCGGCCGAACTCGACTGGGATCTCTGGAAGGGTCCTGCCGTCATCGATAACTACAACCCCAACTACGTTCACTACAACTGGCACTGGTTCTGGAAGACCGGCAACGGCGACCTCAACAACCAGGGCACCCACCAGCTCGACGTCGCCCGCTGGGCGATCGACGACGACCAGACCCATCCGACACGAGCGATGGCGATCGGCGGGAGGTTCGCCTGGCACGACCAGGGCGAGACACCCAACACCATGTTTGCCATGGCCGAATACCCCAACGGGCAGATGGTGCTCTTCAACGTTCGCAATGTGAACTACGAGGGCTATCGCCGGCAGGTCTGCAACGAGTACTACCTCGAGGACGGCAGCGTGATCACCGGGGAGGGGACCTACAAAATCCGCCGCCCCGGCAGCGAGACCGCCGAGGATCTACCGCTCCCGCCCGGCACGGTGACGCCCGGCGGGGAATGGGCCAGCTTCATCACGGCGGTCCGGGCCGGCGACCCCGCCCTGGCCAACGGCGGCATCCTCGACGCCCATTACGGCTGTGTGCTCGGGCACCTGATGAACAACTCGTACCGCCTCGGCACGGAGGTGCCTTTCGACGCCAAGACGGCGTCGTTCGGAGACGACCGCGAGGTGGCCGAGCACTTCGAGAAACTCCACGCCATCATGCAGGACGGCGTCGGAGTTCCCGCCGATGCCGCCAGCTACCGGCTCGGGCCCTGGCTCAGTTTCGACGCCGAGACCGAGCGGTTCACCGGCGAGCGGGCCGCCGAGGCCAACCAGCTGCTTGCGGACCCTCATACCGCCGCCTTTCCGGTGCCAAAGCCGGGCGACGTCTGAGCGGCGGCTGCCACCCTGGGCCCGCGGCCGGCCACCGCGCCTGCATCAAAGCGGGTTGATGGGGCCTGTTGCCTCGCCGGCCAGGTAGCCTGCCCAGTCGCGAAAGGCGGCAGGGTCTGCCCCCGCCCAGCCAGCCAGGTCTGCCTGGAGGGCATCGCATTCGCGCCGCGAAGCCTCTCCCAACGGCCGTGGCGCGGCCTCCGAGTCAGCCATTGGCTGGTCCGGACGGCTGGCAAGCAGCGGCACGGCGGGCGGTCTGATTCGCCAGCCGTCATCGGGAAGGCCGCCCGGAGGCACGGCAACGATCGCCAGGTCGAAGCGATCGAGCCCGGTCGGGGGCGGCCGGCGGCCGTCGACCTCCCGGCCGAGCAGCAGGGTTCCCTTGGCCCGCTGGCAGCCCGTCGCAATCTCGGCAGCCACCTCGTCGGGAACGGCCGCGGGCACTGCGGCCACGAAGACCGCCGGGTGCCAGGCCCAGCGGGTAACGGCGGCGACCGCCGCCCCGGCATCGAGCGGCTGCCCCTGCCGATCGGCCAGCACCGCGATCGCCACGACCCCCTCGCTGTCGCAGCGGCCGAGAAACTCCTCGGTAGGGTCATCGACGACCGCCGCGAGAGCGGCGGTGCGAACCGCCGCCAGCCCGCGATCGCGTCCCGCCGGAGCGTCATCCGCCGCCTCGACCAGTCGCAGCCCGCGGGGCACGTAGCGGCGGCCGTCAAGCCAGAGCGACCGCCCGCGAACCCCGAGCTGCCGCAGCCCGACGGTCCGCTGCCAGACGGCCGGTTGATCGCCTTCAACCTCGAGCCTCGCATCGAGCCGGTAGAGGCTCGGCACATCAGGGGTCCACGAGGCGGGCTCGGTG
>CALGAS010000540.1 GCA_937959175.1 uncultured bacterium
GCGCGAGCCGGGGGGACGGCGGGCCGTTGGGCCATCCCGGCCCCCGGAAGCCCGCACGCGTCTTCACCACCAACCCGCCCAAAACGCTTGCATGACCAAATCACCGCCGGGACTTGTACCGCCGGCACGGCGGGCCGTTGGGTAGGGTTCACATCGCACGGGCCCACCCCTCGCGAACCCTTGGTTCCGTTTCCGGCGGTCCCGTGATCCCTCAACGCCGCCAGAGCAATTCGGCGTCGGGGCCTGCCGGCGTCGCCAGGACGTGCCAGCCGGCTCGGCGGGCGGCGGTGATGTCAAGCTGGGGGTCGTCGCCGACGAGGATGAGCTCCTCAGGGCGGAGGCCAAGCCGCTGCTCGACCGCCTGGAAAAACTCCGCTGCCGGCTTCCGCCAGCCGAGTTCCGACGAGGCGAAGACATGGTCGGCCAACGTCAGCGGCTCGACCGTCTTGGCGATCGCCAGAAGCCGCTCGTCGAAGTTGCTCGCCAGGGCCACCGGCAGGCCAGCCGCTCGCGCCGCGAGCAGCACCTGGCGGCCGGCGGGCACGGGCCGCCACGATGTCGGTCTGCCGAAGTGGTCCCAGAGATCGGCAAAGATCGGCTCGCTGGCCGGCGCATTATCGAACACGTCGGCGACGATCTGCCGCCAACGATCAGCCTCTCTGGCTCTGCTGGTGGCAAAGGCGGGCGTGGCCGAAGCGTCTGTCTCTTCCTGCCGCCGCCAGGCTGTCCGAAAGCGTTCCTCGATCAGGGCCGGGGCGAGTCGGATGCCCTGGCGACGGCCGGCTTCATGGTACGCCAGGGCCACCGACGGGGCCGGTTCGACGAGCGTATGGACGACATCAAACACCGCCGCCCGCACGCCCGCCGGGGGAAACGGACGGCTCCCGGGCGGATGAACGGCCGGAGTTGAGAGAGCGGTGCTCATGCGGAAAGCATAGGCCGCTCGCTTTCAGCGGGGATGCCCCGCCGCTCACTGCCGGGGGATGAGACCCAAATCCAGCCCGAACACGAACATCATCAGCGACAGGATCAGGGCCAGTCCCAGGTAGGACAGTATCCCCACGACATGCTCGCTCGGCGGCTTGCCACGGACTAGCTCATAGAGCAGGAACACCATGTGACCGCCGTCGAGAACCGGAATCGGCAGGAAGTTCACCACGGCCAGATTTGCCGAGAGCATGGTGAGAAACAGCAGCAGCCGACCGAATCCCTCCTCGGCCGACTTGCCCGCCTGCTTGGCGATCTCGATCGGGCCGCCCAAGAGTCGCGGGCTGATGCGACTCTCCCAGAGCTTGCCCAGAAAACTTGTCACGAGCGTGAGATCCTCCCAGGCCTTGCGGCCGCCCCGTCGGAACGCGTCAGCGAGCGATGCCGCCTGCACCTTCTTGAAGACCGGCTGGAAGACAAGTCCGCGATCGACGACGAACTGCTCGGTCGCAGCGATCGGTTCCAACTCGACCTGCCGAGGCTCACCGGCGACGGGCTCGACTTCCAGCCGAAGCCGGGTGCCTTCCGGCAGCCGCTGGAGCACCGCCATGGCAGCCGGCCAGTTGGGCTCCTCGGCGGAAAGCGGGATCCCTTCGCCCACCTCGGTCTCGCCGGGCACCAGGAACGTCACCCGGGTCAGCCGGTCGCCGGGCGTGATGCCCGCGGTACCGCCCGGGCCGTCCGGGGCAAGGTCGGCGACGACCGCCGAGACGGGGATGGCCAGCCCGAGCGAGGCGATCGAAACAGGACAGCCACGCCCGGTCGTCTCATCGTCCCGCCAGGTGACCCGGCGGGGCGTGATGCTGACCTCACGGTCGCTCCCGTCGGCGGCACGGAGCGTGAGCGTGACCGACTCACCGGCGCGGTCAGCGAGCCGGTCGTCCAGCGTGAGCGGGTCGCCGAGGGGCTCTCCGGCAATCAGCGTGATCGTCTCACCCGGCTCAAGGCCGGCCGCCTCGGCGGGGGAGCCGGCCTGCACCGCGGTGATCGGTCCGGCCGTCATGACCAGACCGGTCTCCAGCCGCCGCTGGGGCGGAAGCTCGATCTCGAGCCGCTGCGGCTCATCGCCGCCTGCCTGGCGATCGACGCCAAGGGTGACCGATTCGGCCGGGTCGAGGGAAAGGGCCGCCAGGAGCTGCGCGTAGGTGCCGACCGCCTGGCCGTTGACGGTCTGGATCGTGTCGTTCGGCTCGAAGGCCGGCTGGGCCTCGCCGGCTGCTCCCGGCAGACCTCGGCCGAAGTCTTCGGGCAGGCGGAGCGAGAAGGGGCTCGTCACGCCGATCGTGGGGGCTCCAAGGTCGGTGTCGGGCTTGAGCAGAACCGTGCGGGTCGTGTCGTCGACAGGCCGGCGGACGACGAACTCGATCCCCTCATCGACGTCACCGACGGCGACGCCGTGCCGCAGATCGTTGAAGATCGGATTCTCCCGATCACCGATCCTGATGATCTCGTCGCCGGTCCGGAGGCCGGCCTTCCAAGCGGCGCCACCGGTCCGGACGCTCGAAATCGTGCAGGTCAGTTCCTTCACCCCCAGGCCGTAGGCGAGCGAGGCCATCAGGACGGCGAAGATCACGTTCATGATCACGCCGGCCGAGATGATCGCCATCCGCTTAGGCACGCTCTGGGCCGGATAGCTGCGGGGATCCCAGGCGGGGTGGGCGTCGGCGGTCGGCTCCGGCGGGAGATCGCCGGCGGTCAGCGGATGGCCTGGCCCGGCTGCCCGGGCCCGCTGGGCCTCCGCAGCGGCCGCCGCCGGGTTGTCATCCTGGCCGAGCATCTTGACGTAGCCGCCCAGCGGGAGGATGCCGATCCCGTATTCCGTCTCACCCCAGGTG
>CALGAS010000541.1 GCA_937959175.1 uncultured bacterium
GATAGAGGGGCGTGCCGCCGACGAAGAGAATCCGCCGGCCCCGCGTGCGGCAGTCGGCGACGGCCGCGGCGGCGGCAGTCAGCCAGGCGGCCACGCTGAAGGACTCAGCCGGGGAGACGAGATCGAGGCAGTGGTGGGGTACGGCTGCCCGTTCGGCTGGTGACGGCTTTGCCGAGCCGATGTCGAGCCCGCGGTAGACGGCGATTGAGTCGACGCTCACGATCTCCGCACCGAGCCGGCGGGCCATCGGGATGGCAAGGGTTGACTTCCCCGAGGCGGTGGGGCCGGCCAGAAACCAGCAATCTCCGCCGAGCAAGGGACGGTTTTCAGGCCTCTCGTCGGAGGCGTCCGACGGAGATGCTAGAGTTGAGTGGCTCGTCGCCTGCGGTCGGAACGGCTCCGGCCCGGCGGGCCTGGCAGCCGGAGCGGATCGTGTCGGACGTTCAGCCATCGAACCGGCCTCTCGGGGAGGTGCTCGAGTCGCTCGAGCAGGTGATCACCGCGCGGAAGGGGAGTGACCCCGATCGATCCTACACCGCGCGGCTGCTGGCCGGTGGCCCGTCGCTTGCCGGCGGCAAGGTGACCGAAGAAGCCGGCGAACTGGTCGAGGCCGCCGCGGATGAGTCCGACGAGCGGGTCGTCAGCGAGGCGGCCGACCTCCTCTATCACACGCTGGTGCTCTTGGCCTGCCGCGACCTGCCGCTTCGACTGGTCGAGGACGAACTGGCTCGGCGGTTTGGCGTATCGGGGCTCGCCGAGAAGGCGGCCCGCGGGACCGGGAAAGGTGATGCATGAGCGACCAGGCGAGCGAATGGCTGCTGCGGATCGGGGTGCCGAGCAAGGGCCGACTGTCGGAACTCGCCTCGGCCCTCCTGGCCGATGCTGGGCTTTCCTTCCGGCGGACCGATCGCAACCTGTTCGCCCGCTGCAAGGACGTGCCGGTCGAGATCACCTTCCTGCGAACCGACGACATTCCGGTCCTTGCTGCCGAGGGGGCGATCGGCCTGGGAATCACCGGGGCCGACCTCGTCGCGGAGAGCGGGGCCGAGGTCGTCCATCGGCTCGACCTCGGCGTGGGCCACTGCCGGCTGGCCCTCTGCGTGCCTGACGACTCGACGATTTCCGACGTCCGGCAACTGGCTGGCCGGCGAATCGCGACGAGCTTTCCGCGGGTGACGCGGGGCTGGCTCGCCGAGCGGGGAGTGACCGACGCCCACTTCGTCGAGCTCTCCGGCAGTGTCGAGGTGATGATCACGCTGGGCGTGGCCGATGCGATCGTCGACTTGGTCGAGACCGGCAGCACGCTGGCGGCCAACCGGCTGCGTGTCCTCGACGAGATCGGCCGCTACGAGACAGTGCTGGTGCAAGATCCCAAGCTCGCCCACCCCGAGCTGGCCGACCGGATCGTGCGACGGCTGGAGGGGATCGTGATCGCCCGCGGCTGGTCGCTCTTGGAATACAACGTGCCGCGGGCCCGGCTGGCCGACGCCGAGGCGATCACCCCCGGCGTGAAGTCACCGACGATCATGGCGCTGGAGGATTCCGACTGGTGCGCCGTCCGGGCGATGGTCAAGCGGGGCGACGCCCACGCGATCATCGAGCAACTCGAGGCGATCGGCGCCGTGGCGATGATCGAGACCCGGATCGCCAACTGCCGCCTCTAGACCGCCGTCTCACGGCTCACCTCCCGTACTCAATCCCCTTGCGGGCGGCCTGCTCACGGACGGTGGCGGAGACCTCCTCGTCGAAGGAGTCGCCCTTGTCCGTCTCGGCAAGCCGTCGCTTCTCGGCGACGATGAAGGCGTTTCGCTCCTCCAGCAGCTTCTCGAGCCGGGCCTGGATCTCCTTCCGCTTGGCTCGCTTGGCTTCGACGGCCACAGCAAGCTGCCTCCTGTCGAGACCCCGCAGGTCTTCGGGCAACGCCTCTTCCTCGAGGTCCTCGATCGTGATATCGCCGCGGTCGAGCTCGTCGATCAGTTCGCCGCCCCCCTGGACAGACCGGCCGGTGGCGGCGTTGTATGAGAGCCGGTCGGCGGCAGCCGCCGGAGCGGCGGCTTCGGCGGCTGCCTGCTTGGCATGCACCTCCCGCCGGGTGGCCGCAGCCCCGTAGCCGATCAGCGTGCCGCCGATTTCCCGATTGAGGGCCGCGATCTCGTCGTCTTGCGGCGCCGCGATCCGCACCATCCCGCCGGTCTGCACGAGCGGAATGTATTTGCCCTCGCCACGCTTTGCGATTTCCTTCCAGACTTTGGCCGTTGCATCGCTCTGGCCGCACTGGACGGCGTTGATTACAAGATCCTTCGCCATCGCCGCCTGGCAGACCTCGGGATAGCGGACATCCTGCTCGTAGTCCATGTGGGGCGGGGCGTCACCCACGAGGAACACGATCTTGAGCACGTCGCGGTCGTCGCTCCAGGAGACCTTCGTCACCGCCTCGTGGAGGGCCTGGTTGACCGATTCCGGCCCGTCCCCGCCGCCGTTGGCGGAAAAGGCCATCAGCTTGCCGTGGATGGCGTCGATGTCGGCGGTCAGATCGGTGAGCTTCGTGATGTATTCATCGCCCCGGTCGCGGTAGCCGATCAGGGAGAGTTTCAGCTCCGGTGTCGGCTCGGCCGCGATCAGCTCGTTGGCGATACTCCAGATCTTCTCCTTCGCTCCCTCGATCAGGCCGCCCATCGAGCCGGTCGTGTCGAGGACGAAGCAGACCTCGATTTGGGGTTTGTGGGCGGCCTTGGTGGTGTCAGGCTCGTCGCCGCGGGTGGCAGCGGTTGCAAGCAGGGCGAGGCAGCAGGTGGTCAGGGCACGGGTTTTCATGGCGACATTCTCCAGGCGGCGGGTCAGAGCTGTAAAAATGCTTGAACGGTGCTTCGTCAACGCAGGCTCGGGGTGAGCCCATGCCATCTCTCCGGACGCTCGCGGGGGTTCACCTCGCGCGGGCTTCGGGGCGAGCCCGTGCCATCTCGCCGGACGCTCGCTACGGGCATCCTGCCAATCCTGTTCGGCACGGGATTTGCGCATCACAGACTGGGCAATGTAGGCAGATTACGGCGACTTGCGCCCCCGCCACGATCGCGTTATGGTGCCCGCCATGGCCGGACGGACGA
>CALGAS010000542.1 GCA_937959175.1 uncultured bacterium
GGATACACGACCCATCTCCAAGCCAGAGCCGCCGCCGCTTCGGCTGTTTCGCAGGTACTTTCATGCCCGCCTGTCGCCAGATTTATTCCACCCGCTTGTGGTTCACCCACCAGCCTTCGGCCCGCAAAAGGGCTGTCATCCTGCGGTATCCGTAGCGTCCGTACTCGCTGGCCATCCAGACGATCCGCTTCGCATGCTCCGGCTCGTCGTCGGCAACGCACGTCTTCCGACGTTGCGTGTTCCTGGCCTGGTCCGTTCGAAGCCCGCCCCATGCCCTGAACCCGCCGCCACGCCGAGAGTTGCCCGAGGTGCATGTTTTCGTGGGCGGCCATCACGAACACGAAGCAGTCGCCTAAGGTCGGCAAAAAGCCCCTGACGGCCTCGAGCGGCGTGGTCTCCTGCCAGCGAGACTGGGGGACGTCGGGCAGGGCAGCGGCGATCGTGGCGTGGGCGTCTTCGAGAGCCTGGAGCAGCGTGGCCTTCGAGGGGTACCGGCTGGCATCGTTGGCCGGGCTCGAACTCCAGTCGAAGCGGGCGGCGGCTCTGGCTTGGGGCGGGCCAGCAGCCTGTCTTTCTCAGCCCGGGCGGCGCCGAGCAGGACCACGGAGCGTCATGCAAGCCGCAGCTGGCCGGCGATGTCGATGCCGAGCCGCTCGACGGCCGCGGCGACGGTTGCTCGATCGGGCGCCGAGAGCAGGCCGATCGAGTGATGCACAAGTCAGGCATCGACGGCGACGACCTTCCGTTCCGAGTCAACGGTTCGCAACAGACCGAGCAGCCTTCGCCGTGATCCCGGTGTGCCCCGGCTGACATATTCACGAACACGACGATCCCGTCACCACGGGAGTCGCGGATGGAGGTTGCCGGGGCGTGCGGTGACCTGCCCATTGCCAGACGGTCGGCTTTTCGACCGGATACGGCATGCCATTCGTCTCCTGCGCGGGCCGGCGGCTCCCGGAGGCCCTGCGGCTGCGGGTCAAGGCCATCAACATGCAGCGGGCGGAACTCCAGCGGCGGCTCGATGAGGTGCCGGGCGTAGCGGCACCCTCTTGCCGGCGGCTTCTCGTGGAGAGATTGGGCATGGTATCCCGGCCGTCTCATACGCCATCCGGCTTTGACGGTCTCATCTGTCGATCGCCTGCTCGGCGTCGTGTCGCCGGATGACCAGCACGTTGCAACTGGCATGCCGAATCACGCGCTCGGCGACACTGCCGAGGAACAGCCGCTTGACGCCGTGATAGCCGTGGGACGGGATGACAATCAGATCGGCCCGCTGCCGACGGGCGTAGTCGGTGATCTCGAGGCCCGGTGTGCCGATCAAAGCCACCAGTGTGGCCTCGCCGGCTCCGGCGTCCGCCGCGAGCTTCCGGAGGGCCGCGGTTACTTTCTGGCGGCGGGATTCGTCGGTGATGTCGCCGACGAGGAAGCCGGGCGACATCGTCTCCAGCGGCGGCATCACATGAACAAGATGCAGGCAGCCAGGCCCGGCGGCGACGTTCAGGGCGGCAGCGATCGCAGGCGGCGATTCCTCGGAAAAATCGATCGGGACAACAACAGTGGCGGCGGTCAGGGGCATGTGACGGCTGTTCCTTGACAGGGGCTGTCAGTCGTAGGTCGCGAACTCGTGGTTTTGATACCGCGTCCAGTAGTCGGTGAGCAGGGCCTTCACCTTCGGTGCCAGGATGATGCCGCCGATGACATTCGGGAAGGCCATGGAAAGGATCATCAAATCGGAAAAGGTAATCACATTCTCGAGCGATGAGATCGCACCGAGCACGATAAAGCCGAGGAAGATGCTGCGGTAGATGATCACCGCCCGCCGGCTGGACCCAAAAAGATACTGCCAGGCCTTCTCGCCGTAGTACGACCAGCTGATCATGGTCGAATAGGCAAACAGCAGGACCGAAACGTTCAGGATCACGGGAAACCAGCTGAGCGTGTCGGCGAAGGCCCAACGGGTCATTTCAACTCCCTCGCCCGCCGCAGGCTCTTTGTAGGCACCGCTGACGATCACCACCAGTGCCGTCATCGTGCAGATGACCACCGTGTCGATGAAGGGACCGAGCATCGCCACCATGCCTTCCCGAACCGGCTCATCGGTCTTGGCGGCGGCATGGGCGATGGCGGCTGAGCCGACACCGGCCTCGTTCGAGAAGACCGCCCGCCTGATGCCCTGCACCATCACACCGACAAAGCCACCAAAAATCGCCTCCGGAGCAACGCAGGACCGCACGATCAGCACGGCGGCTGCCGGAATCTGTCGGGCGTGGAGCACGAGAATCACCAGGCTGGCCACGACGTAGATTCCGCACATCAGCGGGATAATCTTTTCGGTCACCTGGCCGATGCGCCGAATCCCGCCGATGATCACGAGGCCGACAAGGAAGGCGAGGATGCCGCCAATCAGCCAGTCGAGCCCGGCGGCGTCACCAATCATGCCACGGATGGCGGAGGTCGCCTGATTGGCCTGAAACATGTTGCCGCCGCCGAAGGAGCCACCAATGCAGAAGACGGCAAACACCAGGCCGAAGACCTTGGCAACGAGAAAGGGGAAGCCCTTCTGTTGGAGGCCGATTTCGAGGTAGTGCATCGGCCCCCCATCGACGGTGCCGTCCGGGCGAACCTTGCGATAGACCTGGGCCAGGGTGCACTCGTTGAACTTGGCGGCCATTCCCAAGAGCCCGATCAGCATCATCCAGATGACCGCTCCCGGGCCACCCATCTGAATGGCCACCGCGACACCGGCGATGTTGCCCAGCCCGACCGTCGCGCTCAGCGCTGAGGTGAGGGCCTGGAAGTGGGAGATCTCGCCAGGATCGTCTGGATCGTCGTATTTGCCCCGGGTGATATCGATGGCGTGCGCGAAGCCACGGATGTTGAGAAAGTTGTAGTAGAGCGTGAAGAAGATCGAGCCGCAGAGCAGGATGAGCACGATCAGCGGAATCGGCACCG
>CALGAS010000543.1 GCA_937959175.1 uncultured bacterium
GTCGTGCTCCATGTGCTCGAGCCGCACTTTGGAAAACGGAGGCGGCGGGCGGGGCGGCCCACCGCCGCCGATGTCTCGGTCGTCTTCTCGGCGGTCGCCCGGGCAGGGGCCAGCGACGATGCGGCAGCGGAGCCCGCCTTTGCACGCGGCGTTGCCGGGGCAGGGCTCAGCGGTCTGGCCTACGTGCCCTGGAACGCCGACCTCGTCGGCCAGGTCGACACGGCCCTCGAGCGGCTTGCCCGCCTGGCCCCGAAATCAAAGCAGCGGCTTCTGACCGGCATGGCCGAGATCGCGGGGGCCGATGGCCTGATCCTCCCGCGGGAGCATGATCTGTTGCGGGTGGTGGCCACGACGATCGACTGCCCGATGCCGCCGCTGGCTGGCTAGCCGCCGTAGGCCGATGCGAGTGGCGTTCGGACGAGATTGTCGGCAAGGCTCCGGGCCGGGCGGATGCCAAGCGTGTCGAGCGCCGCATGATACGAACGCACCGCCTCCTCCGGGGCCATGTCGCCATCGGCCACCAGCCGCAGGTGCCGCACGAACGTCGGCTGATGTTCGGAGGCGTTGATCTTGCGGCCAAACAGGGCGACGCGGGCCCCGTGCCGCTTGGCGTCGGCGAGCAGGCCGAAGGCATCGGCGGTCGTGCCTGCTCCGCCGCCAAGCACGCCCACGACGAGCGAGCGGTCGTAGGCGGCGAGTTGCTCCATCACGTCCGGTCCCAGGTAAGGAATCTTGAGAAACACCGGCCGCCCGGCCCGCGGCACACCGGCAAGGGTTCGCACGACATGGTCGGCAAGAAACCGGGCCACATTCTCGGGCCGGGCGTCTGCTGCCTTTCCGGGCACCGCCCCGGGGGCGTTGGGATAGAAGACCTCGAGGAAGTGGCGGAAACCGGCCCGCTCGGCCTCCAGGCGAAACGTCCTGTAAGCGGCGAGCATCTCGCGATCGAGAGCCGCGTCGTCATTGAGCGTGATGGAAAACAGGCCGAGATTTGCGCCGGGAAAGGGGCCGCCCCGCGGTGCCGCCGGCGGCGGGTCGGCCGTGCCCCAGCGAGCTTGATGAATCGTCGTCGTGGCGAAGGGCAACGCCGGCTGCCGGCCATAGCCGCCGGTGCCGGCGGCCAGCCAGATGTCGGTCGTGTCGTTCATCCGCACGGCCGGCGTGACGCGGCTCTGATCGAAAAGCCGCTCCTCGATCGCCAGCACCTCGCACGTGCTGCCGCTCATCAGCATGATGTCGACGAGCCCCTCAGCGACCAGTTCGCGGATGCTGTCGCGATACTCCTGCATCGAGCGAAACGGCCCCTGCCCCGGCACGCCCCCGGCCGCGAGCCCCGGGGCGGCCAGGCCGAAGGCCATGTCGGCGTCCTTGGCGTCAGCCAGCAGAAAATCTCCACAGTCCGGATCGGCCAGAATCCGGGCGAGCTTTTCGTCAAGGGATTTGGCGGGAGCTGATGCCATCGCAGGAGAGCCTACCGTACCAGCAGGACGCCTCTGAGCGACTGCTGAATCGAAAAACATTTCCGCGAAAACACAAGGATTCAGCGCTGGTAGGCTCGCCAGCCGGCGGGCGGTATCCGCGGCGTCCCTTGGCTTCTGGCGGACCGCTCGCCAGCGGGCAACGATACGAAACAAGGACTTGCTGGCGTGACCGCGGGCGACCAGTTCGACTGTGCCGTCGTCGGCACCTGCGTGGCCGACATTCTGGTGCGGCCGGTGCCGCTGGCCACTCCCGTCGGCGGCGGGCGGCTGTTCCATGTTGGTCCAATCGAGGCGACGACCGGCGGGATCGTCTGCAACACGGGGCTAGGCCTCGCCCGGCTCGGGCTCTCCGTCGCCGCGGCGAGCCTCGTCGGCGACGACCCCTGGGGAAGCCTGATACGCCAGCGGCTCATCGCCGGCGGCATCGACACCGCCATGCTTGAAGCCGCTCCGGCTCTGGCCACGAGCACAACCGCCGTCCTGATCGACCCGTCGGGCGAGCGGAGTTTCGCCCATCATGTCGGCGCCTGCGGGGTGATCGACCTGGCCTGGATTCGCCGTCAGCTGCCGTTCCTTGCGCGAGCTCGCTGGGTGGTGCTCGGTTACGCAGGTCTGCTGCCAGCCCTCGAGCCTGATCTCGCCGAGGCCGTGGCGGCGCTCCGGGCGGCCGGCTGCCGCGTGGCCCTGGAGACCGGTGGGGCCGGCGGGCGGCTCGAAGACGTCGCCCCTGCCCTGCCCGCCGTCGATCTCTACGTGCCAAGCCTCGACGAGGCGGCCGCCCAGACCGGCTGCGATGAGCCACGAGCCATCATCCGCCGGTATCGAGAACTCGGCGCCGCCGGCATCGTCGGGGTGAAGCTCGGCAGCCGCGGCACGCTGTTGAGCCCGACGCCGGGCGAGTTTCGCGAGGTGCCCTGCATCGCGGCTCCGGGGCCGGTCATTGATACGACGGGCGCGGGCGACGCCCTGCTGGCCGGCCTCCTGGCAGGCCTCATTCGAGGAATGTCGCCGCCGGAGGCCTGCCTGCTCGGCGCCGCCCATGCGGCCTGCTGCGTCACGGCTGCCGGAGCGACCGCTGGCTTGCGATCTTTTGACGAAACAATCCTGCTGGTTCACGATTCCCGCCGCTACTCGACCGGGCTGTGATTCGCTTCGCGGCCCTGGTCCCCAGAGCGGCCACAGTGATCCCAACGTCGATCGGCAGTTGTTCGGCCACTCGCCCTAAGGACCGTTCCGACACCGGCGGCGGGGGAGTCAGCATGAAGCGCAGCACTGCCGACGCCTCACCTCTCCACCATGCTTCCGAGCCGAGCAGGACGGACTTCCAGTAAATATATACACGTGTATATTCATGCTTCGGTGACGGTCATCAATGCGGCTTTAGATCGTGACCGGTGTGAAACAGTCAGCGGCGAGGCAAGCGCGTGGCACTTCGATTCGAGTGGGACGAGGCCAAGGCCTCCCGGAACGTCCGGAAGCATGCTGTCTTATTCGAGGAAGTGACGCCGCTATTTACCTCTGGCGTCGACTACCTGGAGATCTTCGATGCTGAACACTCCGACGAAGAAGAGCGTTTTATTTGCATTGGTCCGCTCGCACGAGGTATCGTTCTTGTAGTGATTGCAGAAGTGGATGCAGATTTGATTCGCATTATTTCGGCTCGTCGGGCGAACCGTCGCGAATCCTCCCTGTATGCGCACTATCTCGCGGAGCGGTCCAATGGGTGACGAACTTCCCGAGCTTTCAGCGGCCGATTTTGAGCGATCCATTTCGGCTCGAGTCCGCCGGCGGGTCGCTGCGGGGCGTGTTGAGTCCGGCGACGACATCGTCGCTGTTCGCCGATTCGTGGGCTTGTCGGCAGAGGATTTCGCGGGAGCCTTCGGGATCAGTTTGGACGTGCTGCACGACTGGGAGGCTGGCAAATCTCTTCCGGACGGTCCTGCCCTGAGCCTGTTGCGTGTGGCGGCCAGACACCCGCGGGTCGTACGGGAAAACGTTCCTTTCGCGGCGTAATCGCCACGGTGCCCGAGCCCGAGGTCAACGGACGGCCTCCGGCGGCGGCAAAACGGCCTCCGGCCCCGTCACGAACAGCAGTTCCGTGTTTCGCAGCCGCCCCACGCGGCCGACCTTCTCGCCGGCCGGGTTGTGGATCCCGATCCGGGCTCCGACATACCGCGGGTAGTCCCGCTCGATGACGGTCACCTCGCCCCGGGTCGCCAGCAATGCTTCGGCCGCCTCCCGCGTCAGGAAGCCCTCGTCGTTGAAGGAGAGCACGATCCAGGGGGCCTGGATCGCCGCGACCAGCTCTGCGAAGGCCGCCGCGAATCGCGGCCTCGAGTTGAACTCGCTCTGCCGCGTGCGGCAGTCGGCTCGCTTGCAGGCGGTGCCGTAGACCTCGGGCTTGTCCCAGCGGACGAGTGACTCCCAGATGTGGTAGTTGCCGAGATACTTGTGCTGATTGTACGGCGGGTCGAGGTAGGCGACGTCGGCGGGCGTGGCCCGGGCCGCCGCAACAGCCTCGAGTTCCAGAGCCTGCCCTTTGCCGGCCGCCGCCCGTGGCAGCACGTCGGGCATCCGCAGGCAGAGGTCGTTGGCCGCCCGCGGGGCCCAGTCCTTGAGGTAGGCCATCTGGAGGCCGGTGGTCGAGTCGACGCGGTCGGCTGCTTCCATCAGGCTGACCAGCACCACCGCCTCGAGGTCGGGCGGCAGGCCCTTGGCGGCGATCGCCTCGCGGATCGCATCGATCCGCTCCCCGTTCTTGGGGCGGAAGAATCGGCTCTGGATGCAGAAGGTCTCGGTGAACCAGCCGGGCTTTCCTGGCAGGCTGGTGAACTCGGTGATCAGTTGCTCGGCTGCGGCGATCACCTGCTCTCGATCGGCCTCGACATAGCAGCGGGCGAGGGTGGCGGCGTAGGCGTTGTGGTCGTTGGCGACGACGCGGTAGCCAGCAGCCTTGAGGGCATGCCCCACCCGGGCGGTCCCGGAGAAGGCATCGAGCACGGTGCCGACGTCGGGCAAGCCGGTGACGATCTCTCTGATCACCGGCACGAGCAGACGCTTCGAACCGATGTATTTGATCATGGCAGACGGGCCCCACGGGCCATCCTCACCACCGGCACAAGCCGAACGACCCCGCCAACCGGCGTTCCGGCGTGCATCTGAAGGGCGAACCTGTTTTTCTCATGACCTGGCCGCGAGGGGCGCACTAGGATGCCGATAGGCGGTCGAGGCATTTGGTCGAGCCACGATCACCCGGTCGGACGACACCACCTGGAGAGCGTAGCCAAACCCGGCCGAATCTGCCTCAATCGGACGGTTTGCGCGGAGCAGAGTGCGGTTTATGGCGAACACGGGTCTGGCACTCTCCGGCGGCGGCTTCCGAGCGACGCTCTACCACCTGGGCGTGATTCGCTATCTCCGTGATTCGGGCCTGATCCATCAGATCAGAGACATCGCCGCCGTGTCGGGCGGCAGCATTTTGGCCGCCCATCTCGTGCTCAACTGGGACCGCTACTCCGGTGACGAGGCGGCCTTCGATGAGGCTGCTGCCGAGATCATCCGGTTCGTCCAGTTCGACCTCCGCAATCACATCGTCCGCAGGCTCCCGATCGCCTACCCGGCCCGCCTGGCGGGAAAGCTGATCGGCAGCGACACCCAGCAACTTTCTCCCAACGCCCTTCTCGAGGAATACTACCGGGAGTTTCTCTACGGCGACCGCCGCCTCTTCGAACTCCCGGAGCGGCCCGGCCTCCACATCCTGACGACCAACGTCAGCGACGGCACCCTGGCCGGCTTCAACTGCCGGGGCCTCCATATCCTCCGTCGCGGCCACGGCGGGGCGACGACCACTGATCCCTTTCAGCACGTCCGCGGCACGACCATGAGCGTTGCCAAGGCGGTCGGTGCCTCCTCGGCCTTCCCCGGCTTCTTTCCACCAGTGCGGGTGACAGCAGCCGATCTTGGCGTCAATGAGGGCGAGTTTCCCGGCGAGTCGTTCACCGACGGCGGCGTCTACGACAATCTCGGCACGCGGGCCTTCAACTGGCTGGAGCGGTTCCATGACGTGGAGTACGACAGCGTGCTTGTCAGCGATGCCGGCAAGCCGTTTCAGATTCTGGGGCGGGGCGAGATCGGCTTTCTGGCGCAGTCGATCCGGGCCACCGACATCCTCTGGGATCGCGTCTGGCAGCTGGAGCGGGAAAACTTCGGCGACCAAAACGGATTCTTCTTCTCGCCGATCACCAAGGTGATCGATCCCACGGAAGACTCGCACGTGCTTCACCCCGTGGTCCAGAAGGTGGTCTCGTCGCTGCGGACCGATCTCGACCGATTCAGCAATCTCGAGGTCGCCGCCCTGATCCAGCACGGCTATGAGGTGACCCGCTCGACCCACCGCGAGATCGCCGGCCGCTACGATCTGCCGGTCTGTGAGGGCCCCGTCTGGGATCCCCTCCCCGGCAAACATTCGCTGCCCTTGGCGACGGCAGCTCACGAGTCGCGGACGGGCACGGCCCGCTCCGCTGGAACCAACATCGCCGCCGGGACCGCGGCGGAACTTCGCACGGGGAGCCGCCGCCGCATCTGGAGCACGATGTTCGACCTGCGTGATTGGCCGACCTATGTGTATGCGGTGCTGGCGTTGCTCCTGTTCGTCTGGCTGCCCTATTACGTCTGGCGGGTTCACCGCCATGCTGAGATGCTGACCGGTGTGATCAACTCGATCGCGGCGGGCGATCCTGACATCCGGCTGGTGCTCGATCTCGTCGACGGCGACCCATCGGCCAGCTGGGTTCCGGTCAAGGTCGAACGGGCGACTGAGCCGGCTATCCCACCTGATTATTCGGGGGTGGAGGTTCTCTCGTACAGCCGGATCGTCGATCTCCGTGAGGCGACCGTCCGGCGGGGCCCTAATGCCAGGATCCGCGACCGCCTCCTGATCCGCTTTGATGACGATGACGAGAGCCACCGCCATCTGATCTTCCATTCCTATCTGCCGACGGAGGGCCTCCAAGTCCTCCAGCCCCCGGGCCAGCCACCGATTTCGATCTTCCGAAGAGACACTTCGGTGAAGCCGGCCTCGAGCCTTCTGAAAGCCACCTCACCGCCGCTGGAGATCCATGTCGACTGCTCGGGCGTGCCCACTGGGCAGCCGGTGACGTTGGAGGCTGCCTTCCTCCTGCAGGAGAATCTCCTGTTCGAGGGCCGGCTGCCGCTCGACATGATCACGCCGGCTGATTTGCTCACGGTCTGGATGCTCTTTCCGGAGGATCGGCCGTACCAAAGTTATCGCCTGCTCCGCTACCCGGAGGGCCTTGCCACCCATCCGGAGCCGATGACGCCCCGCTACTCGATCGATCATCCCTACGGCACGCTGATCGGCTGGTCGGTGATCAATCCCCGGGCGGGGATGGTCTACGAGTGTCGCTGGGCCAACTGAGCCGGGCCGCCCCCGGGCTTCCGTTCCCGCTCCCAGGTCGCCTGCCAATCGGCCCAGGCGATCGGCTCGACCGGAAGTGATTCGATGCGGCCTCCGTCTGCGACCGTCGTGAAGTCGACGCCGCAGAGGCAATCAAGCCCCGCCACGGCCAGCCGCACCAGCCTCCGGCGATCCTCCGGCAGCCGGTCGAGCCAGCCGGACGTGGCGAGCCGGCTGAGCAGCGTGCCTCCCTGCTGACTCAGCTCAATTTCCAGCGGTTCTCCGGGCAGTGTGCCGGCCACCACCTCGATGGTCACCCGGTTGGTCGCCAATCGCACCTCTCCCACGTCCAGCGGCAGGTCGGCCAGGAGCCGCGACCGCCGCAGCAGGCCGAGGCATTCGTCGTCGACAAAGGCGGCGATGTCGTGACCGAGTTCGGCGAGTTGCTCCTCGGCACGGCTGCGGCCGATCGTGCCGCCCTGCCGCTCGACATGTCGTCGCCACTTGCCGAACAGCTTCGGAATCGTGCCCGAGTGAAAGCCGGGCAGGAGCAGCCGCCGCATGTTCTCCCCGTGGCGGCCCACCTGCACCGGCCGCAGTGTCGGCGGCCGGTTGGCCGCGTAGAGCCGCCAGTTCTCCTTGAGCTCCCAGGCAAGGAATCCAAACACGCCGGGCAACGCCGTGGAAACGAAGGTCACCGTCGTCAGGGCCAGCCCCCGCTCCATCCCAGTGGCGGCGGCCAGGTTGCCTGCCACCACCGGGATCATCGGCACGAGCAGCTTATGAGAGACCGTGACGACCGGGAAATGCTTGATCGGATTGAGCTGCGGCTCGATCAGCAAGGTCACGCAGAACCGCACCAGCCAGTCCACCACCGACCAGAGCGTGGTCAGCATCGCTTTGACCGCGAGGGCGAGACGCGACTCGTCGCTGCGAAAGCGCAACTGCTCGTCGACGGCGTAGAGCATGCCTTCGATGAAGTCCACCGCCGCCCGGAAGGTGTCGACGACCCAGGCGACGAGCCCAACGATCAGCCGGGCGTGGAGCTGCTGAAGGGCTCGGCCGACCGTTTCGAGGAGACGTTCTTCGAGGCTGCGGCCCAAGGGCGAGTTGAGGGTGGCCGCCGAGGCGAGAAATAGCCCCGTGGGCAGCCAGGGATTGCCCCGCGACAACCAGTTCCCGGCCGCTGGTCCGTCGCTCGCCCGCCCCCCGTGCGGAAGCAGCAGCCAGACGCCGACGGTCAGCACCAGCGGACTCCAGAGATACCGCCGAAAGAGCCGGACGGGCCGGCTTCTCAGAAATCGCTCCACCGCAGGCAGCCGCAGGAGCCTGCTCGGCAGCGTGATGAAGACCAGCTGGGCCAGCCCGCCCGCTGCCCGAACCGCCTCGCCGGCAGCCGCCCGCACCGCCGCGACATGCATCAGCAGCCAGATGATCGCGCCAGTCACGATGACTGCCGTCCGGCTGTAGATGTGCACCGGCTCTCCCAGCGAGTAGCGGCTGACCGGCTCGACTATGTGCTCGAGCCCCTTCCAGAGCACCCAGGCTCCGCCGAAGGGAAGCAGCAGGTGAAGCGTGATTGCCCGGCCCAGGGGCACGCCGAAGGCAACGGCGCTGAGCCGCTGCATTGCCAGCAGATAGGCCGGTGCCTTGCGGTAGCTGCCGTCGAGCGAGCCGGCCAGGTTGCGATCCGCCCGGAGCAGCGGATCGCCCTCGATCAGCTCATGGAGACCGGCCAGATCGGGCAGCTTGACCTGACTGCGGGAGACGGCATCGCGGACATTGGCAAACGACTCAAAGCCGCGGTCGACGACGCCGTCGAGCAGTTCATCGACGAGCTTGTCGAAGGCGGCTTCCTCAACGAGCGTGCCTGGCTCGAGCCCCGCATCGACCAGGGCGGTGTGAACCGGCGGCCGCAGCCGGCTCCGGACGCGTCGTTCGGTCGATTCGAGGACGCCACCCAGCCAGTTGGCCGCGGTGTCGGCCAGCCGGGCAGGCAGCCGGATGGCCGGCAGCCGTCGAAACGCCGCCGCGGCATGACGATGCACGAGCGCCACCCGCTGCAGCGGCAGGGGCCGAATCAAGGGCAGGCGGCCGAGCGTGAAGGCCCAGCTCAATAACTGGGTGCGGAAGCTCTCCCGCTCGGCGTCAACGCAGATCTTCTGAAGGTCATAGAGGAGCCGGGCAGCCTGCGACCAGGCCGAGCCCCCGGCCCGCTCGACCAGGGCCGCAATGATGGCAGTCAGGTCGATCGGGCTGGTCGCCGCCGGGCCCACCGCCCGCTCGAGACGGCGGACGAGCCGGGCGATGCGGCGGTCGAGCCGGCGCTCGGCTCGCCCCGCAGCGACGTCGTCGCCCCGGGCGAGATCTCGCAGCCGCCACTGGAGGAGGGCACCGCGGACGTCATTGCCCCGCCGAGCCGCGGCGAGTGTTCGCCGCTGCAGAAAGGCGACGGCCCGCCGGGTGAGCCGGCCCGCCGGCCGGGCGGGAGCCTCCGCATCGGCCTCCTCTGGCTCGGCAGCCTCGACAGTTTCCGATTCGGCCAGAACACCGGGGCGGGTGTGATCGAGGATCCCCCCGCCGTCGATGAGCGTCTCGAAGATGTCGACGAGTGACTCATGGCTCTCAACCGCCGGAAACCAGACCGGCAGGAGCCCAGGCTCAAAGGCGGCCAGTTCGAGCACGACCGCGATCCACTCGGCCATCGCTTCGCGGCGATCGGCCGGGTCTCGCAGGAGCCCTTCCTGGGCGAGCACAGCTGTCGCCTCGGCAAAGGCCGTCTCCCCCACCCGTTCGACAAGCTGACGGAAGTCGCCGCCGTCTGCGGCCTCCTCCGCTAGCAATTCGCGGGCGGCGACGTCGAAACAGCCGTGAGCGAGGGCCCGCCAATAGGCGGTTGCCAGCGCCCGGTGCCCGCGCCGGGCCGGTTCCTCAGGGTCGGGCCGGGCCACGAGCAGGATCGTGGCCGGCAGTTCGGCTGGCAAAGCCCAGACATCATCAGCCAGCTCAAGCAACCTGGCCGGCGGCAGGGCGATGCTCTCCCGGTGCGGCACCCGGGCCCGCAAGAAGGGCAGGTCGAGATCGGCCCGGATGATCCTGCGGACGACTCGTGGCGAGGCAAAGACCGCCTCGGGCACCGCTGCCCGCAGCGACTGCTCGAGGCGAAGAATGTCGGCCTGCGAGGGGGGCCGGGGGCCGGAATCGGTCATGCGTGCTCAGGCGTTGGAGCCCGCGATCATACCTGCGGCGGCCTCGGGCGTGCAGCCCGTGCCGGCCGGCAAG
>CALGAS010000544.1 GCA_937959175.1 uncultured bacterium
GACCATCCCCTCCCCCAATAAAAGCCCCCCGGCGCGAGCCGGGGGGACGGCGGGCGGTTGGGCCTTCCCGGCCTCCGGAAGCCCGCAAAGACTCTCACAACCCGAAGCCCGACGTCGCGGACCGAAACGCGTCGGGCTGGAAAAGGGTACAGGCACCTCGCTGCGCTCGGAGCCAGTCCCCTTTTCCGGAGACGCCCCCGCTCAGTAGCTGTACTTGCCGAGCGCCTCTGCAATCCGGGCGGTGTCGGCCTTGGCCAACACACCGGTGCCGCGGAGATTCCGCTTCCGCTTGCTGGAGACGCGGACCTGCAAATGGCTCGTGCCGGCGCGGCGATGCTTGACCTTGCCGGTGGCGGTCAGGCGAAACCGCTTCTTGGTGCCCTTGTGGGTCTTCTGCTTTGGCATGTCGAGTGCTCCTGGTATTCGATGGTGAACGTTTTCGAGATCTGGTTGTTGTTGAACCGCGGCGAGCCGCGTTCGTGTTGTTTGGTGGGCGTCTCAGCGGGGGGCGAGCGTGCAGGACAGCCGCCGGCCCATCTGCTGCGGTCCTGATTCGAGCTTGCTGATGTCTTCGAGTTGGGTGACGACCGCCCGCATGACCCGCTGGCCCTCATCGACGTGGGCCATTTCGCGGCCGCGGAACACGACCGAGATCACGACCTTGTCTTTGTGTTCCAGGAAGTTGCGGGCCTGGGCGACCTTGAACTCGATGTCGTGATCGCCCGTCTTCGGACGGAGGCGAACCTCCTTGATCTTGGTGTGATGGACGTGGGTCTTGTGGTGCTTCTTCTTTTGTTGGTACTTGAACTTGCCGAAATCCATGATCCGGCAGACGGGCGGCTTCTCGTTGGGCGCCACCTCCACCAGATCGAGGCCCGCGTCACGGGCCGTGCTGAGCGCCTCCTCAGTCGGGATGATGCCGAGTTGGGCGCCGTCGGCCGCGATCACGCGAATCGGGCTGATGCGAATCTGTTCGTTGATGCGATGCTGCTTCTCGATGGCTTGCGCCTCCGGCCGCGGGTCATGGCCGCCGGCCGGGGTGAGGTCTCAGACTTCGCACCACGGATCGGCGGATCTCCTCGTTCAATCTGTCTGCCGATGTCGCTGACGAAATCGGCGTCGCTCCTGCCTGGGAGACGGCCGGAACATTCAGACTCAAGAGTGTCGCTGGCAGGGGGGGCAGCGTCAAGCAGTCTGCCCGCCGGACGGCCGGTTTTTTCCCAGGCTTGTCAGCGGGGGGTGGCGGCCGGGCGGGACGCTTCCCGGGGGCGGTCGGGCAGGAGCGTGAGCCCGGCGACCAGTTCGCTGTCGGCCACGGCGAAGCGTTCCAGCATCGCCGGCTCGAGCATGCAGGTGACGGCGGCCCGGTAGCCCTGGGGATCGGTTAGCACGTGATGAATCCAGCGGAATGGCTGCCCTTCAGCCGTGCCGTCGGCCACGATCCGGACGACTCGCGTGCCATCGCTGCGGGAGAGGCTTTCCGCTTCGGCGATCCGTCCGAACTGGCTGCCGAGGGATCGCTCCACGTCGCGCTGAACCTGATCGACCGTGGCCGGCGAGTCGGCATCGCCCCGCGGCAGGGGCAGAATCGAACACTGGGCGACGAGCATGCCCCGGTCGATCAGCCGCATGACAACGCCATTCGGCCCATCCTCGACCACCCGCCAGCGGCGATCGACCGCGAGGCTGTAGCGGCCGTGGGGATGCTGGTGCCAGACATGGCCCGGCCGGCCCGGCCCGGCGGGCCGATTTGGCAGGGTCGGGGCGAGTCGGGCGGTTTCGACTGGCCGCAGGGTGGACTCGCCGATTCGGCTAATTCGAATCGTGGCCTCCACGTCGAGGCCCGGGGCCACCCAGCCGGCCTGCCGCCGCTCGGCGAGGCTCACCTCGAGCTGCGCGAGTCCCGCTGCGAGCCGCCAGGTATCAGAAGCCTCGCCCGGGCTGACCGGAGTTTGAAAGGAGCCATTGACCGCGATCCGGGTCGAGACGCCATCGACCGCACCGTGGACGGTGCCCTCGAAGGAGACCTGCCCGGTACCACCCGCGACTTCGTCGAGGGTGGCCTCGAGCGAGCCGGTTTCGACCGTGTCGATCGCCAGCAGGCCGGCAGCGAGGTCGGCATCGATGGTCCAGGTTGCCCCTTCGGCGACGGCCTCCGCGGGCGACAGGCGGTCGAGGAGCACCGGATCAAACGGCAGATCGAGGAGTTCGCACTCGCTGCGGGAAAGAAAGCCGTCGGCCAGGAAGGGCAGGGGCGTGGTGCCCTCGACAGCGACAAACAGGCTGCCGGCATCGGCGGCCAGTTCGCGGCGTTGCGACTCGCCGTCGATCGTGAGCGTCGCGGCGGCCGCCTGGTATCGCCGGCTGATCGCCGCCGAAGCGTCCGGGTCGTCGAGGAGTTCGTCGAAGTCAAAGCTGGCTGAAAGGCTGATCGTCTGCGTCAGCGGGGCGGCGTCAGGATCGGCTGACGCGAAGAGTTCACCGTCGGCCGCGAGTTGATATTCAACGCGGCAGCAGGCCGAGCCCTCCGTGGCGGGCCCCTCCGCGAGGGCCGGCACCGCAGCGAGGAACACCACCAGGCCGCCTACCACGGCGGCAAAATCGCGAACCAAGCCTGGAGAACCGCTGACAACACTCACAACAACCTCCTTACTCGCTCTCGGCTCGCTCTCGGGCAAGCCTGCCTTGCCGGACGGGTGCGACGGCTGCCACCCCGGGAAAATCTCGGCGTTTTCAGGGACCGGCCCCTTGCAAAAACGGAGAGAAAATCAGTTCCACGAGGCTGGTTGCCTGACCAGAGCGGCAGCGCCGAGGCCCGCCACCAGCCGGCTCAGTCGGCCGCTGAATCGGCATGACGTACCAAGTGTCCATCGGCAAAATGGGCTGTTTCGGCTGGCTTTTTGCAGAAATCAAGGGCTTCGGGTGAGAAACGGGGCCACCGGCCCAGGAACCCCCTCGAAAAGACTATTTTTGCTGATCGCCGCTTGATTTCAGGGGTGGCTGGAGGGCGCTCTCCAGATTTTCTCAAGAAATCGGCCCCTGGATCGAACCCTTTGCTGGCCGCGGGCGTATAACTGACACGTTCACGGCACCGGAACGCCGGGGTCAGGAAGACGCCGGACGCGTGAACGGGATTGATGGCGATGTGGCCCGGGGATACCGGGTGGTCGGACGTGTCAGGGGCGTCCGCCCACTTGCCCCGAAAACTGTCGGCACGGACCAGCCGACCGGGAGGTTGTGATGCGTTCCATTCATGAGGGTTTTGTGCGTCTCTACGCCGGAGAAGGCGACGCGGCAGTGGCCGATGCAGTGGTCGATGCTGCCCGGGAAGAGCAGCATTGCGGCGGCGTGCCGGCCGGGCTTCCGGCTGGCGAGGAGGTGCTGTCGATCGAGGACCTTGCCGAGCGGTTCAACGTCTCGACCAAGACGATCTCCCGCTGGCGTGATCATGGCCTCGTGGCCCAACGATACATCGTCGGGGGTCGGCGGCGGGTCGGCTTCCTCGCCAGTGCCGTCGAGCGATTCATCCGGGAGAACCCCCGGCGGATCGCCCGGGGCAGCCGATTCAGTCAGCTCTCCCAGGATGAGCACGACAAGATCATTATCTGGGCGAGGCGTCTGGCCCTCGCCGGTGCCTGTCCTGCCGACGTTCACCGCCGGATCGCCAAGCGGCTCGACCGGAGCGTCGAGACGATCCGCTACACGATCAAGCGGCACGACCAAGAGCATCCCGAGGAGGCGGTCTTCCCGGTTGCCGACGGCCGCCTGCGGCCGGAAACCTGCAGCCGAATCTACGATCAGCACCTTCGCGGTGAGTCGGTCGAGTCGATCGCCCGGCGGTACCACCGCTCCAAGGCGAGCATCTACCGCGTGATCCTCAGTCAGCGGGCCGAGCACGTGAAGGAGCTGCCCCTCGACTACATGCCCAATGCGCTCTTCTCCCGCAAGAGTGCCGAGAAGGTGGTCAACCAGCCCTATCCGGGGCTGAGTGAGCCGGCCAAGCGGGTGCGGCGGCCGGCGGGGCTGCCCGCCTATCTGGCGAGCCTCTACGAGGTGCCCTTGCTGACCCGCGAGCAGGAGGTCTGGCTGTTTCGGAGGTTCAACTACCTGAAGTACAAGGCGGTCATGCTCCGCGACCAGCTCGACCCCGAGAAGCCGAGCGCCCGGCTGATGGATCAGATCGAGAAGCTCTACGAGGAGATCGTCGAGATCAAGAATCGGATCGTCCGGGCCAACCTGCGGCTGGTGGTCTCGATCGCCAAGCGGCGGGTCTCTCCCGGCGACAGCTTCTTCGACCTGGTCAGCGACGGCAACATGTCGTTGATCCGGGCGGTCGAGAAGTTCGACTACGCTCGGGGCAACAAGTTCAGCACCTACGCCTCCTGGGCGATCATGAAGAACTTCGCCCGCACTATTCCCGATGAGCATCGCCGCCGGGACCGGTTCCGGGCCACCGATACTGAGTTCCTCCAGTCGGCCGCCGACCGGCGGGAGGACGAGCATCAGGTGCGACTGGCCGCCAGCGACCGGCTCCACCAGGTGGAGCGATTCCTCGACCGGCTCGATTCCCGCGAGCAGACGATCATCATCCGCCGCTACGGGCTCGACCACGAGCATGAACCGCAGACGCTCAAGGAGGTCGGCTCGGCTCTCGGCGTGACCAAGGAACGGGTCCGGCAGATCGAGGCCAAAGCCCTGGAGAAGCTCCGCGAGGCGGCTGCCACCGAGGCGATGCTGCCGGAACTGGGGTGATTCACCCCGGCGGCCGGCCTCGTCGCATGGCGGGCCGGTCGGGGTGAGAGTATCCTCGAGAGCATGAAAAATCTCTCTGGAGCGTTGCCTCGCCGGCCAGTTGGTGGTGGGGTCATCGGGCTGATCTGTTTCTCCGCCTTCGTGGTCTTTCCCTCCCCTGCTCGCGCCTTTGACGGCTGGCAGGGGATGCGGGTGATCGAACTCGACGGCCGGGCCGAGCGGCTGCTGGTGACCGATCTCGGCGGCGAGGGCCGCGACGATCTGGTCGTCGTCAATCCCCGCCAGGCGCGACTCGACGTCTACCGCTGGCTGACGCCCGCCGAGCGGGACCGCGATGATCTCAAGGATCCCGACCGCCCCAACGAGCTGCCGTTAGCTCCCGAGTGGTCCCGGGGCGAGGTGGTGATCGATGAGATGCCGCTCGACGCCGTCGCCCACGACCTCGACGACGACGGGCGACCGGAGTTGCTCGTGATGACGAGCCCTTCCAACCGCGTCGCCATCTACACCCAGGATCCCGAGAAGGCGGTCGACGCCAGGGCCGCCTGGCAGAAGACCGGCGGCTGGAGCCTCTTGGCCGGCACGCCCACGGGTCGTCGCGGGCAGATGCTGGTCCGCAGCCTGCCCGACGGCAGCCACGAACTCCTCGTCAGCTGCGACGAGGGCATCCAGCGGCTGCCACTGAAGTCAGATGGCCGGGCGGAGTGGCTCGCGCCCCGGGAGTCACGGGGCCGGCTCGACTGGCAACTCGCCGATCTCGACGGCGACGGGGATCGCGACCTTGTCGAATGGTCCAACGTGGCCCGGCAGGTCATCCGCTGGCATCCCTGTGCTGCCGACGGCAGCCTGCTGCCGGCCCAGACGCTTCACGACCGGCCCGTTGACGGCTTTGAAACGGCAGTCGGGCCGACCGGCCCGGCCGAGTTGATCCTGCTCGGAGGAAGCGACAAAGGCGTGGTGCGACAGTATCGGCTCGTCCGCGGCGAGCCGACCGATGTCGGCCGCCAGGACGCCCTGCCGATGGCCTCGGCCGATCGCGGCGGTTGGTGCGGAATCCTCCTGGCCGGTGAGCCGGCGATCGTGGCGGCCGATACCACCCAGCCGCGACTGCGGGTCCATCGGCTGACCGACTCCGGCTGGTCGGCCGAAGAGACCTTCCCAGCAGTCAGCAACATTCGCAGCCTGGCGGCCCCCCTGGCCGCTTCCCAGGAAGGCCTGCTCCTCGTCTGGGCCAAGGATGCCGCCGACCTCCACCGCTGTCGCTGGGAAAATGGCCGGCTCTCCTACCCGCAGCCCTGGGTCCAGGAGGGCGACGACCGCAAGATCCTGGCCCTCGACCGTGTCGGGTCGACCGTCTGGTGGGCCCAGCGAGTCGGCAAGGACGTCGATCTCTCCGTCTGGCCGGCCGATGCCGCCGAGCCGACCGTGACCCGGTTCGCGGGACTGGGAGCCAAGGTCGACAAGGTCGTCTGGATGGGTGACCAGACGATCCTCTTTCAAGACGCCTATGCCAGCAGCGGCAAGGAGGCCCGGCTTGTCGATGGCACGGTGGAGGTGACCTCCCCGGCCCTCCTCGCCAAGACCGACCTCGGCGAATATCGCCTCCTCGACGTGGGCGGGAGCCGGCGGCGGAGCCGGCTGACCGACGGTGTCCTCCAGTGGCTGGGCGACGACCTGCATCCGATCGATCAGGTGATGCTTGGCGACGGCCAGAAGATCGCCTCCTACCTGCCGATTCCCGACAGCCCGGGACAGGCCTGGGCTCTGGAGCGGGGCGGGGCCTTTCTCCATCGGCTGACTGCCGACAAGGCGGGCGTGATGCGGCCAGTCGAGACGATCAAGCCGCCGGCCGGCGTGGCCCTCGAGGCCGATCCGGTGCTCGGGGTCGTCCTGATCGACCAGGACCGGATCGTGCGGCTTTCTCGGGGAGAGCCGTGGGAGCTCGAACTGGTCGAGAGCCTCGATGGTCGGATCGGTCGCCGCAGCGGCGTCAGCGAGTCGACGATTCACCGCATTCTGGCCACCGACGTCGACGGCGACGGCGGGCAGGATCTCCTGCTCTGTGACGATCGGCGGCATCAGTTGACGGCGGTCCTGCGGCGGCCGGCGGCCGAGGCGGCCGCCGACCTCGAGCGATCGGTGACCTGGCAGGTCTTCGAGGATCGCAAGTATCCCTATGACGGCGGCGATTCGCGGGAACTCGTGCCTGAGCCCCGGCAGGTCGCCGGCTGCAACGCCGACGGCGACGAGGCCCGGGACCTGGCGGTGATCAGTCAGGATCGGCTGGTGATCTATCTGGGCCGCGATCCGCACCGCGAGCAGGCTGAAGACGATGACCTGGAACCATCGCAGGCCCGGGCCGCGACGCGAGGAGAGACACGATGAGCCGAATGGTGTGGGTGCTGGCGGGACTGCTGGCGGTGATGACATCGGCTCCGGCCGCCGATCTGGTGACCGTCACGCTGGTGGGTGGCGGACGGGTCACGGCGCCGCTCTTGCGGCAGTCGGACGATGGCGTGGTCCTCGATCTCGGGTTTGAGGTGCTTCAGATCCCGGCCAAGCGAGTGCTCGACGTCAGCCGGGAGGATGCCGCCGAGCCGACCGCTCGGGCGACCGACCAGGGAATCTTCCGAACCGGGCGGCTCGAGGCCCGGGAGGTGCCCGAACTGGTCAAGCGGTTTGGCGAGGCGGTGGTGATGGTCCGCAATCCGGGCGGCCTCGGGACGGGCTTTCTGATCAGCCGCGAGGGCCATCTCGTCACCAACTATCACGTCGTCGAGAAGCACACGCGGCTGCGGGTGACGATGTTTCGGCGGGTGGCCGGCAAGGCGGCCGGCCCTGGCGGCTTCGAGAAGGTGGAACTGCGGAAGGTGAAGATCGTCGCCCTCCAGCCGCTCCGCGATCTCGCCCTGCTCAAGCTCGATCCGGAAGAGGCGGACAACCGGCTGCCGGAGCCGGTAGTGATCAATGACCGCGACGACCTGCGGGTCGGCGACATGGTGTTTGCGATCGGCAATCCGCTCGGGATGGAGCGGAGCGTCACCCAGGGAATCGTCAGCAGCACCACGCGGACGATCGACCAGATGCGGCTGATCCAGACCGACGCCGCGATCAATCCCGGCAACAGCGGCGGGCCGATCTTCAATGCCCGCGGCGAGGTCGTGGCGGTGGCCTGTGCCGGGGCGGCCGTCTTCGACGGGCTGGCCTTCGGGATTCCGGCTTCTGACCTGATCGACTTTTTGATCCACCGGGACACCTACCTCTACGACGAGTCGCAGCCGCAAAACGGCGTTACCTACCTGCCGCCTCCGTATCGGCCGGGGGCGAGGGAAGACAGCCAGGAAGAATAGCGGTCGTCTGCAGCTGGCCGGGCCGCTGTCTCGGCCCTGCATCCAACAGCCACACCACAAGGAACGGCGACATGCCAGGACTGCACGCAGGAACATTCGCGATCGCGGTGATGGCCCTCGGGTCCACGCTGGCCGCCGCGGCCGACTCGCGGCCGTCGTGGGAATGCCTTCCGGAGGACACGGCATTGCTCGTGCGGCTGCCGCAGGTGAACGCGTGGCTCGAGCCACTCCGGGAGCACAGCCGGTTTGGCGAGCTGATGCTCACGCCCGACCGGCTCGAGGGCATCTGGCAGCTGATCATCGAGCGGTCGCAGCAGGCCGAGGGCTCGGCCGCCGACGGACTGGCCGACTGGGAAGAGTCGCTCCGCCGCTACGGGCTCGAGCCGGAGGATCTCTTCGCCGCCTTCCAGGGGGAGGTGGCCGCTGGCCTGGTCGTTCGCCGCCGCGACGACGGCCGGCCACCCGTGAGGATGCTCCTGGCCTGGGGAGAACCGGGGGAGGACGTCGCCGCCCGGATGCTGACGGCCGTCAAGCAGCAGCTCGAAGAGGCCGCCGCCGAGGAGGAACCGGCCCCCAGGCGGGTCGATCTGGAACTGGCCGGCCACGAGGTCGTGTCGGCTATCACGCCGGTGATGGGCATCGACTCTTCCGAACTCGGCCGGGTAGAGCTCGAAGTGGGGCCCGAGTCCGGCATCCAGAAGCAACTCGAGGCCCTTCGGTCCAGAATCGAGGAGGCCGACCAGGTGCAGACGGGACAGACCCATTCATTTCATACCGTCATCGGCGGCCGCTTCATCATGGCCACGACACTGCCTGACAGTGTCGTGGGCCAGGGCGGGGCGGAGGCGGCCGACTTCGCTGCCGACGGCAGCGAGGAGCTGGCCCGCGAAATCTTCGCCACCTTCCTAGCCGCCCACACCGACGATCGCGAGGCTCCGCTGGCACAGCCGCTGCGGGAACCGGCACTCGTCGCGGCCAAGCCCGGCGGGATTCCGGTGATCGAGATCCTGTTTCGCCCGCGGCTGCTGATGGCCGACGACGGCGACGCGGAGGCGATAGACCAGTGGGCTCGCTGGGGGCTCGATGCCATCGGGGCCGTGGCCTGGCGGCAGGCGGTCGATGGCGACTGCTGGCGGTCGGCCGTCGCCATGACGCTCCCGGCCCCGCGGCGGGGCGTCCTGGCCTTCCTCGACCAGCCCTGCGATCCCTCGGAGGTGCCTTCGTTTGTCACCCGCGAGGCGGTCGACTTCACGCAGATCTCGCTCGACCTGGGTGCCGCCTTCACCACCGCGCGGGCGGCTCTCCTCGAGGGCGAGAACTCCGAGCAGCTGGCCAACATGCTGACCGTCGCCGACGTGCAGTCCGAGACCTTCCTGGGCGGCGACGTGGCAACGGTGCTGTCGGGCCTCGGCAGCCGGCACTGGATCCTCTCCTTTCCGCCCCGGATTGCCGCGGCGGTGGCCCAGGCCCGCGGGGGCGATCAGGCGGCGGCCAGCACCGACAGCATGGCGATTGTCTGGCAGGTCGTGGACGAAGAGCCGATCGGCAAGCTGCTCGGGCGGCTGGCGCCGCTGGCCGGCACCGAACTCGAGGAGGAGCAGGGTTTCCGGGGCCTCCGGCTTCCCGGCGGGGTTGCCGCCTACGTGGGCCGCGGCCACCTCGTGCTGGCCCTCGGCGACGGCACGGTCGAGAAGATCCTGGCCGCGATTCGGAACCCGCCCGCCGGCAATGTTTCCTGGCGGGAGAGCCCGGCGCTGCGGCGGGCTCGGGAACTGGTCGACCTCGCGCCGGCGAGGATGTTCGGCGTCGGCGACGCCAGCCGCACCGGCGGCACGCTGGGGCTGCTGCGGGAACTGGTCGACGCCCTCGAGCCAAACGATCTAGAAGACGGCTATCGAGAGTTGGTCGAAGCGGGCCGCCGGCTGCTCCCGTCGGCCGCCGAGCTGAAGGGGATGTTTGGCGTCGGGGCCACGGCGGTCCGCATGACCGACGAGGGGATGATCCTCGAAAACGCCTGGGAACTGCCGCCGCGGTGAGCCACGCCGGCGGCGTGCGGCGTTCCCGAAGACCGATTT
>CALGAS010000545.1 GCA_937959175.1 uncultured bacterium
CCGCCCCACCCCGCCACCGCCCCGCCCGCGGACGCCCCCCGCCGCTTCGCGACCGGCCTCGCCGCCGCCGGTTGCCGATTGGGACAACCTCGCCCAGGAACTGGGCCTGCCCGAGACATCGCAGCCTCGGCCGGCGGCACCGCGACCAGCCCAGCCGGAGGAGCGGCCGGCAGCCTCCGCTCCGCCACCGCGGCGGGAGCCTGCCCGACGGGAACGTGATGACCAGCCCGCAGCTCGCCGGGCGGCACTGCCCCGAGAGGCTGATGAAACCGAGGAAACGGGATCCCGCCGCCGCCGCGATGACGACCGCCCGCCCCGCCCGCTTGCTGAGGAGGGTCACCGTGACGGTGCCGCAGCCGACGCGGGAACGGAGTCGCGAGGGGACGACGACGGACCGCCGAGGCGCCGCCGACGACGGGGCCGGCGAGGCGGTCGAAGCCGTCGTCGTGAAGGCGGCAGCGAGCGACCTGCTTCGGAAGCCGGGGATCAGGGTTCCGCTGCCGGCGACGAGGTCTTTGATGATCGGGAGGATTCGCCGCCACCGCGCCGCCGCCGGGCGGCCACGACGCTGCAGCGTCCCGACGAAGATGTCTCCGAGGCCGAGTCGTGGCGTGAGGATTTAGACGCCGGTTTTGTCGAGCCTCCGGCGGCCGGTGATGACGAGGCGGCGGCTGCCCCCGAGGCTGACGAATCGCCGGATGACCGGCCACGGCGACGACGACGGCGGGGCCGGCGGGGCGGCCGTAGCCGTACCCGAGCCGGCAGCGATCGTGAAGAGCGGCCCGATCGGGACGAGTCATCCCGAGAGCTGGCCGCAGACGACGATCTCGGTGACGAGCCGATGCCGGCCAGCTACGGCAGTCGCCCGACGGACAAGGCCGAACCGGCCGCCCCGCGAAGCGGCTCGGCCGAGGGCGAAGCCCCCCGAAGCCGGAGCCGACGCCGGCGGCGATCGCGGCGTGATTCCGGAGACGCTCCCCGTCGTGAGCCAGCCGCGGGCCGCTCCCGAGACCGACGGGACCGCCGCGGCGGTGAGTCGCGGTCATCGCGGGGCCGCCGCAGCGACTTCGCACCCGTGGCGGGCCGCTACGAGGAAGACGACGAGGGCCTCGAGTTCCTCGGCGTCGAAGAGGCTGTCCGCGACGGAGAACCCCGCCCCCGGCCGCCAGCCGAGGAGGACGAGGTGCTGGCGGAAAGCGGGCTGACGAGCGTGCTCGATGTGCCGAGCTGGGTCGAGGCGATCGGCATCGTCATCGCTGGCAATCTCGCGGCTCGCACGAAGTCAGGCCGCGGTGAGGGCGGCCGCGGTCGGTAGCCGCGGCTACTTCAGGGAGATTGTCCGGGCCAGCGGGCGCAGGATTTGCTCCATGACGCAGTTTTCCACCACCTCTCGGGCGAGGCCGGCCAGACGGTCGAGCGTCTCGACGTAGTTCGTGTCGTGATCGAGGCTGCCGTACTGGCGGGCGGTGACGTAGACGCTGAGCTGCTCCTCGTTGAACTCCCCCGTGCGGACCTGAAAGGCATTCGTCCGCGACTCGGTACCGATCCGCACCTGCGTTCGGCAGTCTTCATCGATCGCCAGGGTCAACGAGGGCTCACAGTTGATCACCTTCGCCCCCGGAACATCGGCAAATCGCTCGAGGGCGGGCGTGACGCCCAGGGCCTCGGCGAGCAGGGCATTGTGGTTACCGCGATAGGCAAAATCGAAGCCGAATAGGACGTCGAGCGCCTCGCAATCCAGCGGGCTGACCGACAGGAACGGCGGGGCGATCTCGAGGATGAGACGATGCTGATCAAGCGCCTCGTCGAGCGAGCTTGGATTGACCTGTCCCGAGCAGACCCGACGCATCTCGACGGCGGCCCAACGGTACCGCCCCTGGTCCTTGTCTTCTTCGAGCACGTAATCCCGCTTGTCGCGGCAGTAAAACTTCCGCATCGACGGGTACCGCCGCTGAACCTGCTCGAAAAACTGGAGAATCGTCTCCCGCTGAGCGGGGAGTTCCATCTCCGTGGCCAGGTTCATGTTGACGTAGAAATCGTCGGCAACCGACGCATACGGCATCATGACGGCTCGGTCTCCCTCGGGGACGTGAATCTGCGGGTCGGGAGCCGCGTAGACAAAGACGCCCGCCGACATCGTGATGATACTGCCCGTTTTTCCAGAGTGTCAAAGCATCGCCGTCCCGTGGCGGGCGGGTGGAAAAAAAAGCCGGGCCGGTGGCTGGCACTGTCTCCCCTCGGCTGGCATACTCTGCCGAGGGGATGGGCCGGGTGGCTTCGCTCCGGCTCATCGCTCGATGATCTGGCGTATCGCATGGCTACCAAAACACAATCCGAACCTGTTCGAATCCCCGACGAGCGACTTTCGATCGAAAAGCGGTCTGACGGGGCCGTGGTCGTCCGGGTGCAATCGGAAGGTCCCGAAGGCGACCGCCTCCCGGATGCCGTCTTTTCATTCCGCTGCGGCGATCCGCAATACGCCTATTGGCTCAACCGGCTCGACGCACACCCCGCTGCGAACCGTCGCTGAGCCGGCGGGCGAGCGACGAGACGACCGGCTCAATCTTCTCGTGAGCTGGCGATCAGCGTGATGAACTCCCGGTTGCTCTTGAACTTCGCCAGCTGCTTGGTGAGCTGCTCCATCGCGTCGACGTGATGCATGCTTGAGAGCGTCCGCCGCAGCAAGTTGACCGCGTGGAGCGTGTTGGGATCGAGCAGCTTTTCCTCTCGCCGGGTTCCCGACTGGGAGATGTCGATCGCGGGCCAAACCCGCCGGTCGGCCAGTTTCCGGTCGAGCACCAGTTCCATATTGCCGGTGCCCTTGAACTCCTGAAAGATCAGCTCGTCCATCCGGCTGCCGGTGTCGACCAGGGCGGTCGCCACGATCGTCAGCGAGCCCCCCTCCTCGAACACCCGGGCGGTGGCGAAGAGCTTCTTGGGAATGTCGAGGGCCTTGATATCGACACCGCCCGACATCGTCCGGCCCGTGTTGCCGACCCACTTGTTGAAGGCGCGGGCCATCCGGGTGATCGAGTCCATCAGCAGAAAGACGTCCTTGCCGGTCTCGGCCATCCGCTTGCAGCGTTCCACAACCAGTTGGGAGAGCCGGACGTGGCTTTCGACGTCGCAGTCGAGGCTGCTGGCCAGCACCTCGCCCTTGACGCTCCGCCGCATGTCGGTGACCTCCTCAGGCCGCTCGTCGACGAGCAGCATCACCAGGGAAAGCTCCGGGTGATTCTCCGAGATCGCCTGGGACACCTGCTGCAGCATCACCGTCTTGCCGGTTCGGGGAGGTGCCACGATCAGGGCCCGCTGCCCCTTGCCCAGCGGCGTGAGCAGATCCATCACTCGCGTCGTGATCGGCTGCTGGCCTGTTTCAAGCCGCAGCCAGGTCTCGGGGTTGATGGGCGTCAACTGGTCGAAGGTCTTGACATCGGCATAATTGTCTGGCGGCATCCCCTCGACTTCTTCGATTTCTCGAACCCGGGGCCCCTGCTGCCGACGGCCCGCCTGTACCTGGGCCTTCACGAACACGCCCTCACGCAGGCGGTATCGCTCGATCATCTGCGCCGGCACGAACGGATCGCTCCGCTCGCGGACATAGTTTTTCTCGACGCTGCGCAGGAAGCCGTACCCGTTGGGATGCATCTCCAGAACGCCGCTGCCCGGCTCGAGGGGCACCGGTTCGCCGTTCTCGAGCATCTCTGGTTCCGGATCGGGCGGCCGCATGCCCTCGCTGTCCATGCCGACCGCGCCGGCTCCGGCCGGTGGAGGACCGCCTCCGCCGCCGCGGCGATATCGGCCTCGTCGCCGTCCGTGTCCGCCCCCCTGAGTTCCGGCCTGGCCCCCGCCGCCGCCGGAACGCCCCCGCGATCGCCTACGCTTCGACATGAATACTCCTCACCCTCCCTGAAAACCTTTCGAGTCGCGGGCTGGCATCCAGGCCCAACCCTCGTCAACGCCCGCTCTCGGGCGGGATACACGCATCTCGCGAAAAGAAGCAGAACCGTGGCACACCTTCCAGCGGTCGCCACCAGGGTGCTGCCCTGACTGGATTCCAATCGTCCCGGGATTCCAACGGCAGGCCTGCAAGCCACCCGCAAGACTTCCCACGAACGGAGCCGTCAACGGGACGACAGGAAGGATTCAGCGGCAGAAATCAAAGCTTCCTCGAAGAATCGGAAGCCGCAAAGCCAACCGCAACCCGCCCCACAAAGCCATCCGAGACGGAAACCAAAACCCTGGCCCGCTGTCGCTGTCCGACGGAAGAAACCCCGCACAAAGCGAACTCGCCAACCAGTGCCGGAAGTATCTCGCCCCCTTCCTGCCTTGTCAAGGAGGGGAATCTGGCCCGCTGCCGCCCCCAAGAAAACGGCCGAAACCAGCCAAAACTGCCCCAACTCGCTCTTGCCGCAGCCGCCGGGGGCCCGATTTTTGGGAAATTTCTCCGCGACTCCTGCCACCCTTGCGACCGATACAGCAGGAACAGCACGACAGGTCGGCAGCCCGGATGAGGAAACCGGTGTCGGCCCGGTCCCGAAGCGAGGCTGATCCGATGCGCTGCGACCACCGATCCGGCATTGTCCGCCGCTCCCGCCGATTCCTCGCCGCATTCGCCGCGGCTGCGATGCCAGCCTTGCTGACGATGGCCATGCCGTCTGCCGCCCTGGCGACCATCGCCGCCCTGGGAGTTGCCATCGCCCCGACGGCAGCCCGGGCTGCGTGGCATGCTGATCTGCCGACCGCCGTTTCGGCGTCGCGAGTCAGCGGGAAACCGGTGCTGGCGGTGTTCGTGGCCGTCTGGGATTCGTCGAGCCCGTCGGAGACGGAGGAGCTCTTGGCCAATCCGGAGGTGGACGCTGTCGTGTCCGCCTGCTTCGAGCCGGTGCAACTCGACGTGGATGCCCACGAGCAGCTCACCCGTCAACTCGCCGTCGAACACATTCCGTCAGCGGTGGTTCTCGACGCCGACCGACAACCGCTGGCGACGTTTGAATGCCCGCCTACGCCCGCGGAGTTCGTGGCAGCTGCCGCCCGCGCCGCCCAGGTGGCCGCTGCGTCGGGCCTGCCGGCTGATCAGACCGAGCCCGTGAAATCGCCGACTCGCATGGCCGCTGGTGGTGGAGGCGGGAAAGGCCAGGCGAATCTGGCGGTGACGAGCAAGGTGGAACAACTCTCCAAGTTCGCCGGCAACGCGCGAAACAATCCCGGCCGGCCCTCACGGTTCGCACCGGCGCTCGACGCCGCCTTCGTGGAAACTCCCATCGAGTCGGCGACCCACGCCCGGGACACGCCAACCTCGTACACCCCGGCCCTGCCCCGGATGCCGGCGACCTGGCCCGCCGAAGAGCCGGTCGCATCCGGCCTGGCCGGCCTCCAGCCGACCGACCAGCCCAACACCCCAACGCCTCCCCCTTCCGCCAGCCCGGCCGAGGAGCGGAGCATCCAGCCGGCACCAGCAACACCCTCGCCCTGGCTGGCAGGTGAACCGGCCTCGACCGCGGTGCAGCCCGAAGCAAGAACCACGATCACTGACGGTGGCCGGGTCGCCGAGGCTGAAGCCGAGGCCGAGGCCAAGCCATCGTCGTTCTGGACCGCGATCCAGAAGCCCTGGAGCATCTTTGCCGGGGCTCCGCAAGACCCGAACGTCGAGCCGCCCGCCCCGCCTCCCACCATGCCCCCGGCGCGGCCGCAGTCGCCGGCGGCCGTCGTCGCCAGCGGCCGGATGGCCGACTCTCAGAACGTTCCCACGACCATGCCGCTGGGCATGGAAGGCTACTGCCCGGTCACCGTCGTGGAACGGGGCACCTGGGTTGAAGGGCGGCCGCAATGGGGTGCCCGGCATCGTGGCCGTACCTACCTCTTCGCGGGCCCCGAGCAGCAACAGGCCTTCATGGCCGATCCCGACCGGTTCGCTCCGGCCCTGTCGGGAGACGATCCGGTGCTCGCGTTCCAGAGCGGCCGGAGTGAGCCGGGCCGCCGCGCCTACGGGGTGACCTACCAGTCGCGGATGTATCTCTTCTCCTCACCGGAAACTCGGGCAGCGTTTTCGGCCGATCCCGACCGCTACACCTCCCGGGTTCTGATCGCGGAGGGCCGCGTCCCGGTGGACGGTATCCGCCGGTTCTAAGGATCGGGCGACGCGGCGATCGCGGGCGAACCGCGGTCGGCGGACACGGCTCGGCGGGCTTCCGGGGGCGTCTCTCGCCCAACGGCCCGCCGTTGAAGTCCCCGGGGTGACTTGGTTGGGCGAGCGTTTTGGGCGTGTTGGTCGTGGGAGGTTGCGCAGGCTTCCGGGGGCGTCTCTCGCCCAACGGCCCGCCGTTGAAGTCCCTGGGCTGACTTGGTTGGGCGAGCGTTTTGGGCGTGTTGGTCGTGGGAGGTTGCGCAGGCTTCCGGGGGCGTCTCTCGCCCAACGGCCCGCCGTTGAAGTCCCTGGGCTGACTTGGTTGGGCGAGCGTTTTGGGCGTGTTGGTCGTGGGAGGTTGCGCAGGCT
>CALGAS010000546.1 GCA_937959175.1 uncultured bacterium
GGCCAAGAGCGTGATCTTCCTGTTCATGTACGGGGGCCCGAGCCACGTCGACACCTTCGACTACAAGCCCGCGCTCTACCCGCTCGACGGCAAGACGATTCCCGTCAAGACGAAGGGGCGGGGAGGTGAACGGAACGAGGGGCGGGTGGTCGGCCCGAAGTGGAACTTCAAGCAGTACGGTCAGTGCGGCAAGTGGGTCAGCGATCTGTTCCCGAACGTCGGCCGCCACGTCGACAAGATCGCCTTCCTCCATTCGATGACCGCCGACTCGCCGATCCACGGCTCGGCGATGCTCCAGATGAACTCGGGCAAGATCCAGTCGGGGGCCCCCTGCCTCGGCTCCTGGGTCAACTACGGCCTCGGCAGCGTCAACGACAACCTGCCCGGCTTCGTCGTGATGCTCGATCCGACCGGCGGCCCGATCTCGGGTGCCAAAAACTGGTCGAGCGGCTACATGCCGGCCACCTACCAGGGCACGATCCTCAGGAGCAAGGGAGCCCCGATCCTCGACCTTGCCCCGCCCGACGACATGCCGCTGGAGGCCCAGCGGGCGATGCTCGACGCGCTCCGGGAGGCCAACACCGCCCACCTGCTCTCCCGCGGCGACAATAGCGAACTCGCCGCCCGGATCGCCTCCTACGAGCTGGCCTGGAAGATGCAGGAGCACGCCCCGGAGGCGGTCGACCTGGCAAGCGAGACCGAGGAGACGACGCGGCTCTACGGCCTCGACAACCCCCGCACGGCCGACTTCGGCCGTCGCTGCCTGCTGGCCCGGCGGCTGGTCGAGCGGGGCGTGCGGTTCATCCAGCTCTATTCCGGCGGCGCCCACAACGACGACAACTGGGACGCCCACGGCGACCTCGAGAAGAACCACAACTTCCATGCCGGCAACACCGACCGGCCAGTGGCGGCCCTGCTCGAGGACCTCGACCGCCGTGGCCTCTTGGACGAGACGCTCGTGATCTGGGGGGGCGAGTTTGGCCGGCAGCCGACCGCCGAATACGCCAAGGGCACCGGCCGAGACCACAATGCCTACGGATTCACGATGTGGATGGCGGGCGGCGGCATCAAGGGGGGCGTGAGCGTGGGTGAGACCGACGAGCTCGGTTCGGCCGCGATCTCGCCGGGTCCACGCCACGGCACCGGCGACAAGCCCGGCTTCCACGTTAAGCGGCTCCACGCCACGGTGCTGCACCTGCTCGGCCTCGACCCCAACCGACTGGCCTACTTCTTCGGCGGCCTCGACCAGAAGCTCGTCGGCGTCGAGCACGTCGAGCCGATCACCGAGGTGCTGGCCTGACCGCCAGCCGCAGGCCGACGTCGTCGTTGCCTTCGGCCGGCTCGATCCCGGCCGGCGGCGGCCCGCCGTCGTCCTCGCCGTCGGGGCCGACGGAGTAGACGAGCCACGCTTCGTCGCCGGTCTTCACGGTGAGTGAGCCCTGTTCGCGAAACGGGTCGGCAGGCACCGCAAGCAGCCATTCCGGCACGAGCGAATCGGCGGTCGCCGGCAGTTCACCCGTCGCGAGCCGGGCCCGGCTGGCGGCCAGCAACACCTCGGCAGCCCGGTGGGCGGCCCGGGAGCGGAGCTGGACATCCAGCACCCGGCCGAGGGCCGGGGCGATCAGCCGCGTGAAGATGCCCGGCTGCGTCTCGACCAGGTCTTGCTCGATCGCCTCGGCCCGGCGGTGGATCGCCATGGCATCCGCCCCCGGCTGGGCCGCCTGCTCCGCCAGTGCCTGAAACTCCTTCATCAGACTCCGGTAGGCGGCCAGATCGCCCGGCAGCAGGAAGCAGCGAAACAGCACCGCCAGTGGATTACTGGCCGACACGAAGGTTGGCCAGCCCGGCTCACCTCCGGCGATCTCCCGGGGATCAAGGCCGTCGGCAAGCAAGGCGAACTGAGCGAGCCCGAAGGCCTCCTCGCCGAGGAACTGCCGGTCGAACGAGATCGATCCGCGGACAAAGTCGCCGAGGGCCGGCTCGTCGACCGCGGCGGCATCCCGCGGAGTGATCCTCGGAAGGACCGCGGCCAGGGTCTCCAGGGCGATGCCGTCGATCGCGTTTCCGACGAGGCCCGATATGACAATCGGCTCGGCGGCAAAATGCCTCGCCATCCGGTGGAGCCGCACCACGTCGGCCAGAGCCGCGGCCCCCTCGCCGACGGCCGCCTCGCGGCGGGCGGCGAGCGCGAGCAGCCGGGCGGCCTGTCGCATCGACTGGATCTCCGGCAGCAGCATGTCGATTCTCGGCCGCGACCAATCGCGGGGGAACCGGCAGCCGGGCCGGTCGGCGGCCCGCCGGAGCAGCTCGAGCGTGGCCGCCTGTCGGGTGAGCAGGTCGGTGACGGCGGGGGCGGAGAGATTCGCGGCTGCCACGTTGACCAGGGGCGATTCCTCGGCGGCGATCTGGTCGTCGGCTGCAAGCTGCTCGAAGACCTGGCGGTAGAGCGGCACGGCGTCGTCGTCGACCGGCACCGGCGGAGGCACGATCGACTGCATCACCGCTACCGCCTCGGCCCGAGCCGCCCGGGCCTCGGCCCGCACGGCGTTGTCGATGAAGAGGAGCGTGCCGGCCGCGACCGCCTTGGCCACAACAAACATCGCTGCCAGGCCCACCAGCGGCCAGGTCGCAGCGGCAGGGGCGGCCCGCGGGGCGAGGCCCGCCACCGCGATCCATACGCCCCCGATAGCCGCCGCGATCATTGCGGTGAGCGTGGGAGCGAACCAGTTCGTCTCGAATCCGAGGGCCGCCAGCCAGCCCGTGATCCAGGCCCACGGGGCCACCGCCAGCGGAGGCACCATCACTGCCACTACGACGAGCAGCCACCGGATCCAGCCGGGACGGGTGCGGGCCGCGGCGGCCGTGAAGGCCGCCGACCAGAGCAGGCAGGCGGCCACGACGGCGAGGTAGAAGAAGAGGTATCCCATCGCAGAGTTCTCCCGGACGGAGGGTTCGCCAGTGGTCCCAATCCACTCTGGCCGGAGACTCCCCGCAACCCTATTCTAAAGGGAGTCTCTGGCATCACCCGCCGATTCGACAGGCTGCCGCTTCCGCAGGAACCTCATGGCCGACACCTCCGCCGATCCCGCCGCCGCCAAGACCCCTAAGCCCTCGGCTGTCGAACTGGCCAAGGAGTCCAGCAACTACCTCGTCGGTGACATCCCCCACGAGCTCGCCGACGGTGCCCCCGGCTTCGGCAAGGCGGCGATCCAGCTGCTCAAGAACCACGGCACCTACCAGCAGGCCGATCGCGACAAGAAGAAGCCGACCCCGGGCGGCAAGAGCGAGAAGCAGATCTCGTTCATGATCCGCACCTGCGTGCCGGGGGGCAAGCTAACCGCCGAGCAGCTCCTCTCGGCAATCGACATGGGCGACGAGCTCGGCAACGGCACGATCCGGCTGACCACCCGCCAGGCGACCCAGCATCACGGCGTGGTCAAGGGCGACCTCAAGGCCTTCATGCAGGAGGTGCATGCCAACCGGATGACGACCCTCGCCGCCTGCGGCGATGTCGAGCGGAACATCATGTGCTGCCCGGCCCCGATCCACGGCGACAGCATCCGCGAGGAGATGCAGGCCAAGGTCGACGAACTCGCCCGCCACCTCGCCCCCCGGACGCGGGCCTATTACGAGATCTGGCTGACCGATCCCGACACGGGCGAGAAGACGCGGGCCGCCGGCGGACCCGAGGTGATCGAGCCGATCTACGGCCCCACCTACCTGCCGCGGAAGTTCAAGACCGCCTTCGCCCTGCCTGAAGACAACTGCGTCGACATCTACGCCAACGACCTCGGCTTCCTCGTCGTCCACGAAGAGGGCCGGATCATCGGCTACAACGTCCTGGCCGGCGGCGGGATGGGGGTGACGCCCAGCGCCGCCAAGACGTTTCCAGCGCTTGCCAAGCGGCTCGGCTTCGTGCCGCCCGAGGATGTCTGCGGGATCGCCGAGGCGATCGTCAAGGTGCAGCGGGACTACGGCAACCGCTCCGACCGCAAGGTCGCCCGGCTGAAGTACACGATCCACACGATGGGCCTGGAGGCCTTCCGGGCCAAGGTCGAGGAGTATTTCGGCAAGCCGCTGGCCCCCTGCCACCCGGCCGATGTCCACGGCTTCGACGACCACATCGGCTGGTTCCCGCAGGGTGACGGGAAGTATTTCTACGGCCTCAACGTCGAGAACGGCCGGATCCATGACGCCGGCGAGTTCCGGCTCAAGACCGCCCTTCGCCGAATCCTGCGCGACATCAAGCCCGGCGTGCGGATCACCGCCCACCAGAGCCTGCTGTTCACCGATCTGGTGATCACCGATCGGGAGCGGATCGCCGAGATTCTCCACGAGCACGGCGTCAAAACCTCGGAAGAGATCTCGACCCTCCGCCGCTGGAGCATGGCCTGCGTCGCCCTGCCAACCTGCGGCCTGGCGGTGGCCGAGAGCGAGCGGGTGTTGCCCGGGTTGATCGACACGCTCGAGCCGGAAGTCGCCAAGCTCGGCCTCTCGCAGGATGCCTTCACGCTCCGGATGACCGGCTGCCCCAACGCCTGCGCCCGCCCCTACAACGCCGACATCGGCATCGTCGGCCGGACCGCCGGCAAGTACACGCTCTTCCTGGGCGGCCGGCTGCTGGGCGACCGGCTCAACGAGCAATACAAGGACGTCGTGCCGTTCGAACATCTCTGCCGCGAAATCACGGCGGTGCTCGCCTGCTACAAGGCCGAGCGGAGCACCGACGAGACGCTCGGCGACTTCTGCCACCGCAAGGGCGTGGCCAACGTCCGCACCTGGGCCGACGAGTGGCTCGCCGGGGCCCGCGGCGGGTAAGGGGACTGGCTCAGAGCGCAGCGAGGTGCCTGTACCCCTTTTTCTTGAGGGGACTGGCTCGGAGCGAAGCGAGGTGCCTGTACCCCTTTTTCTTGGCGGGTCGGATGAAGTCCCGTTGTTGAATCGGTGGTGATCGCGTTTTGGGCCGGTTGGTTGCGAACGTTTGCCGGGGCTTCCGGGGACCGGGAAGGCCCAACGGCCCGCCGTCCCCCCGGCTCACGCCGGGGGGCTTCTATTGTGTCCACACGCGCACGCGAAAATACGGGTTCGCGAGGGGTGAGCCCGTGCCAGTCGAGCCGGCGTTGCTGGCGAGCGAAGGCAGGATGCCGAGAGCGAGCCAGCATCG
>CALGAS010000547.1 GCA_937959175.1 uncultured bacterium
GCGAACCTCGGCCGAGATCTTGGTGGGAAACCGCGAGGCGTCGAAGACGGTCGTCCGGCCGACGCCCGAGCGGCCGGCGATCAGGTTCTGCCAGAGCTCCTCGACCGTCACGCCCAGGGGGGTGACGCAGCCGACCCCCGTGATCACCACCCGCCGCCTGCCTGCCATGTCGTTGCCTCTCCTCGAAGCCCGCGGGGCCCGCGGCCGGCTCACCAGTCGGGCCGGGCCAGGGGCTGCCCCGCCTCGTCCCGGCCGATCTCGTAAATGTGCATCTGATCGAGCCAGCGGAGCAGCTCATCGGGCTCGAAGAGCTTGGGGACGCCCTCGCCCGGCTCGAGGTGGGCGAAGAAGAGCTCGGCCTCGCCCTGGGTGCGGTCGCCGACGGTGCTCGTCACCTTGGCGAGCGAGCCGGTCGGCTTGAGATCGAGCACCTCTGCTTTGAAGACGAGCGTGTCACCCGGCACGGCATCGAAGTGAAACTCCGCCGCCGCGACCTTGGCGAGCACCACCCGCCGGTTGTACTCGATCGCGTCCGCCACCAGCAGGCCGGCGGTCTGGGCCATGCCCTCGACCACCAGCGAGTTGGGCATCAGCGCCGCCCCGGGGAAGTGATCGTGGAGATGCTCCTCGGCCAGCGAGACATTCTTCACCGCCGTGGCATGCTTGCCGCGGACGAACTCATTGAATCGATCAATCCAAAACCAGCGCATTGCTGCAACTCCGGCGTCGGGGCCGGCCTCCCTGGCGGGGCCCCGGCCCCCGGCATGCAGCAGCCTCAGGCTGCCAACTTGTTCTCGACGTAGCGAACCATGTCTTCGACCGTGAGCGTGTTGGGAAAGTTCTGCACGCTCGGATTGGCCTCGAACTTGGCCAGATCGAGAAACGGCATCCTGGTCTTGAGCTCCTTGAGCCCCGCCTCGTTGACCTTGCCGTTGGTCACAAACTCGCTGCTCGAGAGGACGTCCTCGGGGAAGAGCTCTCCCCGTTGGATCTTGATGCCGAAGGCCTTCTCGAGCCGAAACACGATGTCGAGAAAGTCGATCGATTCCGCCCCCAGGTCTCCCACCATGGTTGCCGACGGGGAGACCTCATCCTCGTCGACCCCGAGGGCCTCCACTAGGGCGCCCTTCACCTTGTCGAAGATTTCATCGCGAGACGGCATCGACTGTTCACCTCGGAAACATGGGAATACAAACAGAAACCAAACCACCCAAGGTTGTAATCCGACCCCGCCTGCCTGGGAACCCGAACTTGCGGGAAACCGTGCCCCGGGGGTCAGTTCGAACGGGAAAACCCTCTCCCGTCAGGCCGTTCCCGGCCGTCACCGGGGGCTACGAACTGCCCGAAAACGTCGATTCCCGGGCGACCGGGACCCCTGCCCCGGGGATCGCGGCGGCGTAGGTGACCGGGCGGCCGCGGCCCTCGGCCCGCTCCGCCGGATGGAGCACCGACCAGAGCCGCCGGAGTTCCGAACGCACCCGGGCATCGACCGCCGCCCCATGCGGCTGTCGGTCGGCCAGGT
>CALGAS010000548.1 GCA_937959175.1 uncultured bacterium
GGCAAGCGGCAGCCCTCACGCCGCCGATCCTCAGCGAAAAAGGGGACATTCTGCTTTTCCGAGATCCAGATCTGCCGCTCGCTACCCAGACCCCCATCCCCCGACGATGCCCGGGCAGACCACGGTTCCTGGAAAGCAGGAGCGTGCCTAGCCGCTCCTCGCAGGATCGCTCAGGTATGCGAATATCCCGGCTTCCGCCCCTCCTGAACCGGAGCGGGATGGGCCGTGAAATGCTCGACCGCCGCGTGGATGTCTCGCAGCAGCAGGTCGGCCATTTCCCGGTTGAAGTCGCGGCGGACGAGGATCCGCTGGAATGCGGTTTCTCCCAAGTCTCCGGTGAATGGATAGGCCGGCACCTGCCAACCCCGCATCCGCAGCCGATCGGCGATGTCGTAGAGGGTAAAGCCCGGGTTGGCCCGGTCGGCGAGCGTCCAGACCACCGCCGGGATGCCCCGCTGGGGATCACCGTCGTGCACGATCTCGAAGCAGTCGTGACGGGCAAGTTCGGCGGCGCAGTGGAGGGCGACCTCGTGCGACTGGCCGTGGATCGCCGCGTAGCCTTCCCGGCCAAGCCGCACGAAGTCGTAGTACTGCGAGACGACCTGCCCGGCCGGCCGGGAGAAGTTGATCTGGAAGGTCGGCATGTCGCCGCCGAGATAGCTGACGTGGAAGACGAGGTCGTCGGGCAGGTCGGCCGGCTCCCGCCAGAGCACCCAGCCGACGCCCAGCGGCGCCAGCCCGAACTTGTGGCCCGAAGCGTTGATGCTCTTCACCCGGGGCAGCCGGAAGTCCCAGGGAGCGTGGTCGGGGGCGGTAAAAGGGGCCAGGAAGCCGCCGCTGGCGGCATCAACATGAATCGGCACGTCGAGCCCGGTCCGCTGCTCGAGGTCGTCGAGTGCCTTGGCGATCCCTTCGACGTCTTCGTAGAGCCCGTGGTAGGTGACGCCCATCGTCGGCACGACGAAGATCGTGTTCTCATCGACGCGGTCCAGCACGTCCTCGGCGTCGAGGCACATCCTCCCGGGCCGCATCCCGACCTCGCGGATTTCGATGTCCCAATACTTGGCAAACTTGTGCCAGCAGATTTGGACGGCCCCGCAGATCATGTTCGGCTTGTCGGTCGGCTTGCCCTCGGCCCGCCGCTTCTCCCGCCACCGCCACTTGGCCGCCATCCCGCCGAGCATCGCCGCCTCGCTCGAGCCGACGGTCGAGCAGCCCATTGCCGCGCCCGGGGCGTGCCAGAGGTCGGCCAGCATGCTGACGCAGCGGTTCTCGATCTCGGCCGTCTGCGGGTATTCATCCTTGTCGATCAGGTTCTTGTCGATGGCCAGGTCCATCAAGGCGTGAACCTCCGGGGCCTCCCAGGTCTGGCAGAAGGTGGCGAGGTTCTGCTTGGAGTTGCCGTCGAGGAGCAGTTCCTCGGCGATCGCCTGGTGGATCGCGTGGGGCGAGCCCCCGGCGGCCGGAAAGTGGTCGCGGGGCAGGTCCGTTGTCAGGAGGAACTCGGGCGGGAACGATGACCCGGAGGCGGCCGTCTTGCTGGCTGAGGCCTTGGCGGGGGCCTTGCCGGCGGTCTTTCGGCCGGTGCGAGAGGTGGCGGGACGGGCATGGTGCAGCGGCATGATGTTCCTCCAAACTGGGGTAGGCCTGCCATTGTGCCGCAGACCGGAAAATCTTGTGCGAAAAACCCTGCTTGCTCCCGTCGGACCCGCAACCGCTCCTGGCCCACCATCAGACGTTGACTCAGCCTCTATTCAGGGGCGGCGGGTCATGGCCCGGTTCCTTGTTCGCAAGAGGAAACGCGAGTTTCCGCCAGCCCTCCGAGGCAGCTCCCCGCTGCCGGGGTATGCGGCCTGCAAAATTTGCGTGAAAGCGTCTCAACTCATTTTCTCCTAACAACTTGCTTGTACCCTCCGGCAACTTTCGGCAGACTCGTGAGCGCACGAGGCCGGGTCTGTCGGTGAGGAACGAGCGTTGATTCTCTCGATTGAACGCAAGGATTCCTCGCCGTCCGAGGGTTGACGGAGAACCACGCAACGCCGCGACAGGGAGTCACGCGATGAGGGGAACTTCAACGAACCTGGTCGGAAAAAAACCTGGTCGGCTGCCGGCTGGCCGATGCTTCACGGCCGCCGGCCCGCTGCGGGTGGCTGGTCGCTGCGGCGGCTACGGCCGCCGTGCTGCTCGGCGGACTGGCTGCGCCGGCCCAGGCACAACTCACCGACGGCCTCGAGCTCTACTTTGACTTCGAAACGAGCTCGATTACCAACGTCGTGGCGGGTGACAGCGGCTACACGCCCTCGGTGACAACCCAGGGTACGCCGGAGTCGGGCTTCACGGGGAGCGAGTCCCGCCCCCTGCTCGTCGGCAACGCGCTCGACCTCGTTCGCAGCGAGAACGGATGGGTCAACATCTCTGACATCGGCTCCGGCAGCCTCGCCTCAGGCGGCCTCGATCTCGCCGGCTCGTTCACGATGAGCAGCTGGGCCTACCTCGACCTTGCCCAGGGCGTCTCCAACGGTGGCGGTCGCTACTTCGTCTGGGAAGGGTCGGCCAACTACGACGTTTCCTTCGGCTCGGCCGGAACCACGACTGGCCCCGACAACTTCACCGCCTACGCGACCACGTCCGCCGCGATCGGCGTGCCGCTCGAGCGGAACACCTGGAACCACATCGCCCAGGTCTTCAGCAACGATGGCACCGACCTCACGTCCGACCTCTACATCAACGGGCAGTTGATCGGGTCTCGGACGACGGCTCTCTCCGGCATGGACTGGGTCGGGCTGCGGTTCGGCAATAATCGCGGCGGCGGTGGCCGGGCCTGGGAGGGGCTGCTCGATGAGGTCGCCGTCTGGAATCGGCCGCTCTCGGCGAGCGAGGTCACGCAGGTCTACGACCTCGGCTCTAACGGCTTCGCCGTCAACTACGTGCCTCCGGGGCAGGTCACCTGGAACGCGGCGGCGACCGGCAACGAGTGGACGACTGCCGCCAACTGGGCGGGAGGCACGGCCCCTGGCGAAACGGGCAATGCTGCGAGCACGAGCACGGCCATCGCCACCTTCAACGACTTTGCGGCCTCGTCGATCACGACCGAGGGCCTCGGTATCGACATGACCGTCGCCAGCGGCAATCTCGCGGCGGGAGCGCTCGAGCTCAACTCGGACTCAGGCACGCTCCGGATTGGCAACTCGTCGACGACCGACAACGGCCTGTTGCGGCTCAACGGGGGGACGACCGCCGCCGGTGCCGGGACGATCATCGACGTCCGCGGCTCAAGCGACCTCGTGCTCGCCGACGCTCCTGACGCCGAAAACCCAACCGGCACGACCCTTGGAGTCACGCTCGGTTCGGCGACGAGCCAGATCCACATCGATGCCGGTCGCACCGTCACAATCGAGTCGGCCATTGGTGAGGCGGCAGCTGGCGCTAATCTCACTCTCGTTGGCGGAGGCTCTCTCGCGCTCGGCGGGACCAACACGTTCACCGGCACAACGAGCATCACCGACGGCACCCTCCAGCTCACGGCCAGCGATGTGCTCGCCGACACCAGCAGCGTCACGTTGACCGGCAGCAACGTCTTCGATCTTGGCTCCAACAGCGACACCGTCAACACCGTCACGATGACCGGCGCCGGCTCGATCACCGGCTCCGGCACGCTTACCGCCACCGCCCTCGATGTCTCCAACGCCTCCGGCACGGCCACCGTCTCGGCCGGCCTCGGCGGGGCGACCGCCGTCACCAAGACCGGCGTCGGCACGCTCCTCCTCTCGGGCACCAACTCCCAGACCGGGGCCACAGCGGTCAACGAAGGCACGCTTGTGCTCGCCGCCCCCGCGTCGCTCTCCTCCGGCAGCACCGCGACTGTCGCCGCCGGGGCGACCCTCGGCCTGCGGCTGGATGCCGGCTTTTCTGGCACCGACGTCAATCAGCTCCTCGGCAACACGCTCTCGGGCGTCTCGATGGACGCTGCGGCAATCGCCGCCGTCGACACCGCCGGCACCGACGCGAGCATTTCCGAGGCCCTCTCCGGCTCCCGGCCGTTCACCAAGCTCGGCACCGGCACGCTCACGCTTACCGGGGCCAACAGCTTCTCCG
>CALGAS010000549.1 GCA_937959175.1 uncultured bacterium
CGCGTTGGAAAAGGGTACAGGCACCTCGCTTCGCTCGGAGCCAGTCCCCTTTTCCCATAGAAGCCCCCCGGCGCGAGCCGGGGGGACTGCGGGCCGTTGGGCGAGACCGGCCCCCGGAAGCCGGCTTTGCCAGCTTGTTTTCACCCGTGGTACCCTTGCCGCCGCCACGTATCGGAACGCCTGCGGGAGTCTTTTCATGTTCTCTTTCCTGTCGCGTCTGGTCATCGCCTCATCTGTGAGCCTTGCCGCCGTGCTGGCTGGCGAGTTGGCCCGAGCCGAAGACGCCGTGCTCGTCTCGGTCACCGGGCCCCTGGTCGGCCGGGTGGGTGACCGGGTCTCGTTCGAGGTGGAACTCGTCAATCGCTCCGGCCAGCCCCTTCAGCAGCTGCGGGTGATCGACTACTTTGATGCCGGCTTTCACCATGAGGCCTCGACGAGCCCGATCGAGCAGCGTGGCACGATCGATCTGGCCCCTGGCACCGCCCGCCGGCTGACGCTCGACTTTCTGCTCGATGAGCCAGGCCGGCAGTGCCATCGGGTGGTGATCCTCGACCAGTCGCAGCGGAACCTGGGCAGCGCCCAGCACTGCGTCGAGGTCGCGGCCAATCCTGCCTTCACCCCACCGCCGGCCGCGCCCCCCTCGACGGTCAACGTCCCTCCCCCGGCCAGTCCCGCGGTGACCACCCCGCCGCCGTTGGTCACGCCCCCGGCCAGCAGCACGGTGCCGGTGGCCGCCGAAGGTGCGGCTGCCATCGAACTCGACCTCACCGGCCCGATCGAGGTGCTCGCCGGCGACGTGGTTCGATACATCGCGATCATCAAGAACAACGGCACGGCACCGTCGAAGCCGGCTCGGCTCGAGTTCTCTTGGGACGACAGCCTCAGCCCGCTGGAGGCCTCCGACGGCTACGATTTGGCCGGCACGAAGGTTTCCTGGACGATCCCCGCGATCAAGCCAAAGGCCGCCCAGGAGCGGCAGGTCAACCTGAGGGCGGAGCTGCCGGCCGGAACCTTCAGCGATTCGCCGCCCACGCGGGCCTGTGTGCGGGCCGTGCTCTCCGGGCTGGCCGGGGGATCGATGCTGGCCGATGACGCGTGCGTCGGCATCAGCTCGACCACCCCTCGGCCGCGGAGACGATCACCGTCGGAGGCGGGGCTGCGGCTCTCGATCGCCGACCTCGACGACCCGGTGCGATCCGGCGACGCGACGACCCTCGTCTGCACCGTCAGCAACGGCAGCACCGCCGAGAGCGGTCGGCTCGAACTGGTGGTGCTCCTCCCGGAAGGGGCGCAGATGGTGGGCGACCCGATCCCCGCCCGCGTTCGGGTCGAGAACTCTCGGGTCAACTTCGGATCGGTCAGTTCGATTCCGCCCGGCGGCCGGCAGACCTTCGAGATCACCTACCGCCTGCCATTCGCCGGGACCGGCAAGGCTTCTGCAATCGTTACGGGCGGGGAACTGGACGGCTCGCTGGAACGGACCTGCCAGACCACGTTTCTTGCCGAGTGACGCCCCCGTGGCTCGGGCCGGCTCCCGGGGTGATGCCGCCTGGCAAGCCTGCGGGCCCTGTCGCGTGAGTCGCAAGCCCGGCGATGCCGGCTGCCGAAGAGAACTTCGGGAGGGTGGCATGCTGGTCGTGACGTCAAACTGGGCCTTCACCGACGGGTCGCTGGGCCCGCCGCTGTGTCGAACCGCCGGCGACTGGCTCCCCGCCGTGCGGCGGGCGATCATTCGGGGCGGCCGGGGCCGCGACGGGCGCTACCGACCTGTTACCACGGCGACGCTCGTGCTGGCTGGAGATACCTGCGACTGGCTGACCAGCCGGGTCTGGAGCGGCCGCGACCGCCCCTGGCACGGCGGGCGGCGGGCCCAGCAGGCCAGGCTCCGCGTGGCAGCCGAGACGTTCCGGGTCGCTCGCCCGCTCGCAGCAACAATCCTCCGCTGGCTCCGCCGCGGCGTGCCCGTTCCGGCTGCCGACCGTCGCGGTCGCCCTTCCTTTGGACACCAGGTCAGGATACCGCTGCGGGTGGTGATCTTGGCAGGCGATCGGGATGGCTGGTGGGCCGAGCTCCCGGCTGCCGCCGGCTGCGAGGGGCTCGATGTCGGAGAGAGCTGGTCGGACGGTCGGCATGACGTGCGGCACGGCCACGACCTCGACCCGATCGCGCATCGGCCCTGCGGTGAACTTGCCGGCCGGCCACGCCAGCCGACGCTTCGGGAGAGCCTCGCTGTCGATCTGATCGTTCCGTTTGCCCTCGACCTGCATGCCGTCGGGGGGGCCTGGCCGCGGCTGCGACCACGGCTGCCGGAGCTGGCGGCCGCCGAACTGCCCGCGGTGCCAGGGCTCGTGGAGCGGATGGTCGAGACCGTTGCCCGAGAGCAGGGAACGGCGACAGCCCGGGCGGTCGCCGATGGCTGGCAGCGGCAGGTGGCAGCCTGGCATCGCGTCGCCCGCCGTGAGCCGCCTGCCTCTGAGGCCGAGTTCGACCCGGTCGATGCCGTCGCAGCCTGGCTGGCAGCCCGCGGCGTCGGTGGGCGGTCGCCGGAGGTTTGCGAGCGGCTCGCCACATTCCCGCCCGAAGCCCATCCCGGTGGGGCGATGGTGCTGGGCCATCCCGCCGCCGACCGGCCACCGGCACTCGACTGTCGGCTCCCCGATGGCAGAGGCTGGAGGGAAACGCTCGGCCCGGAGCCGTCGCCGTCGCCGGTCATCACCGTCGGCCGGAGCATCCGGAGCGAGAGCATCATCGACGCGGCCTGATTCGGGTGCGAGACTACGTGGTGTCGGCAATCCCTCTCTGGCCAGTCGGCTCATTCCTCACCCCAGCAACGGTTTCAGGAGTCTGGTTCATGCCTGCTTCCACGCCGGTCGTCATCACCGATGACAGCCTGATCGAGATTACGACGACCTTCGACGATCGGGAGGCCGCCACGGTCTGCGGGCGATCCCTGGTCGAAGCGGGGCTGGCCGCCTGCGTGCAGGTCGACGGGCCCGTGATGAGCGTCTATCGCTGGCAGGGGGCCCTCGAGACTGCCGAGGAATGGCGGTGCACCTGCAAGACGCTGCCAGCCGCCCGCGATGCCTGCGTCGCCGCCATCCTTGCAGCGCATCCCTACGACACGCCGCAGCTGGTTGTCGCGGCGGTGGGGGCGACGTCCGCCTACGCCGCCTGGGCCAGGCAGCAGGTGGAGTCGTCATGACGAAGGCCGCTCCAGCCGAGCCCGCCGCCGCATCTCCGACGGCCTCCGCGGACGGGTTCTACGCCTTCGAGGTCTCGCTCCATCGGCGGCCGGACGCGGCGGGAGCGGGGCCGCCGCACGCCGACGCCTGGGGCACCTGGCCCACGCTGGCGGTACCCCGGGAGGCGGCCCTGAGGCCGCTGGCCGCCAGCGGTGATGAGGCGCTCGAGCGG
>CALGAS010000550.1 GCA_937959175.1 uncultured bacterium
ACCGATCGAGTGGCTGCCTACGGTCGACGGCTACAACCTCTGCTACCTCAGGCCGAAGGCCTCCCAGGCGGCGGTCTCGGGGGATGAGTATGCGGCGCCCCTGGTTGCCTTCTGGCGCAAGGGAACCGGCCGCGTGGCAACGGTGGCCTTTCCACTGGGGGGCGATTTCTCGTCGTTGGCTCGCGGGTGGGACGGCTTCGGTGGTTTTTCACAGAGCCTCACCCGCTGGCTGATGGGGTCGCCGCTGCCGACGGGCTTCGGTCTCCGGGCCGGCGTCGACGGCAGCCGGGTGACGGTTGACCTCGTCTGTGATTCGGCGAGCGATGCGGTTGCCCAACAGATCGCCGTCGATCCTCCGGAGTTGACGATCGCCGCCGGCCCGGGCGGCACGGCGACCACGATTCCCTGGGAGCGGCTGGCCCCGGGCCACTTCTCCGCCAGCGTGGAGGCGGCCAACGTCCCGTATGTCCGCGGAGCGATCCGCATCGGCGAGGAGGCGATTCCGCTCGGGCCATTCAACGTGTCGACGACACCCGAATGGACCTTCGACCGGAACAGGCGCGACGAGCTCTCCGCGGTCAGCATCCGCAGCGGCGGTGAACCTCGGGTCGACTTCAGCGATGTCTGGACGGCCCCGCGGCCATCCGCATTCCGCAGCCTCAGCCGGTGGCTGATCCCGCTGCTGCTGCTGGCAATCCTGCTGGAAGCACTCCAGACACAAACTGGCTGGAGCCGGTTTCGGGCCGTCAAACGCTCCTCCGAAGGATAAAGGACTGTCCGATCGATGGCACGTTCGCCGCCGGTAATCTGCTGGGGCATCCGCCAGCATGGCGGTATGCTCGGGAGACGATGCAACCACTCCGCAGGCCACCTCTCAAGGATCTCTTCGCCGGAGGGCGGTTCCCCTCACGGCCTCAGTATCTCTTGCTGCAGAGGCTCTGGGGGCGGCTGAACTCGCTGCCAGGCGTTCTCCTGGTCGGCCTCTTGTTCGCGTGCTCCTCGACGTGCGGCCAGCCGCTTGACGAAGCGGTGCGGTGCCTGTCGAGCCGGGCCGGAGAGGATTGGCCACGGTTTCTGGGGCCGCGGGGCGATGGCACCAGTCGTCTCGCCGAAATCCGGCTGCCCTGGCCGAAAGCCGGCCCGCGGATCGTCTGGCACACCGACCTGGGCGAGGGGTACGCCGCACCCGCCGCATGGCTCGGCCGGCTGCTGGTCTTCGATCGGATCGCGGACCGGGCCCGGCTCCGCTGCCTGCATGCCGAGACGGGTGAACTGATCTGGGAAGCGAGCGATCCGACATCCTACCGCGACACCTTCGGTTATGACGGCGGGCCCCGATGCTGCCCGGTCATCGAGGGTGATCGAGTGATCACCTTCGCCGCCGACGGCCTGCTCACCTGCAGACGGCTCGCCGATGGCGAGCTGGTCTGGCAGGTCGATACGGCCGCTGCCTATCACGTGGTGCAGAACTTCTTCGGCGTCGGGGCGACTCCGCTGGTCCTCCCCGCGGCCACCGCAGCCAAACCCGATCGGCGGCTGGTGATCACGGTCGTGGGCGGCAGCGAGCCCGGTGCGGCGCCCCCGGCCCCAGAACGGCTCGATCTGGTCGAGGGCCTCGACAGCGGTGTCGTCGCCTTCGATCTGGCCGATGGCCGGGAAGTCTGGCGAGCCGGCGCCGAACTGGCGAGCTATGCATCGCCGACATTGGCAGACCTCGGGGGCCGGGAACGGATTCTGGCGTGGATGCGAGACACCCTGCTGGCGATCGACCCTGGCTCGGGCCGGGTCAGTGGATCGTATCGGTGGCGGGCCGCCGAGTTGTTCAGCGTCAATGCGGCGAATCCGGTGGTCTGCGGAGGGCAAGTCCTGCTCTCGGAAACCTACGGCCCCGGGAGTGTTCTTCTGGAGGTGGCGGCAACCCCTGGCGGTGAGACCTTCAAGCCCATCTGGAAGAGCCCCGCGGGCCGTCGTCCGACCAACACGCTCAGGGCCCATTGGGCCACCCCCGTGGTGCACGAGGGCCACGTGTACGGCACGAGCGGCCGAAACATCGGCGACGCCCGACTGGTCTGTGTCGAAATCGCCACCGGCAGGGTGGTCTGGGCGGAACGCGGCCTCGGGCGGGCCAGCGTGGTCTTGGTCGGCGATCGCCTGCTGGTGCTCGGTGAGTTCGGCGAACTGCTTGTCGTCGAGGCCACCCCCGAGCGGTATCGACCGCTGGCCGAGGCCACCCTTGCCGACCCCGCGACCGGCGCGGCCCTGCTTGCTCCGCCGTGTTGGGCGGCCCCGGTCATCGCCCGCGGCTATGCCTATCTTCGCGGGAAGGGTCGGATCGTCTGTGTCGACCTCCAGTGATGAGCGGGCCGCCTGGGGCGGCCCTGACCACCGGCAGGCCTACTCGTGCTCACCCTGAACGTGCGCCTCGCCGTCCGGGTCGATCTCGACGTGGAGGCTCATCGGGTGACAGCAGACGGGGCAGTCTTCGACGTAGTCCTGGTGGGAGCCTGCAGAAATATCGACCGGCACCACGATCTCTTCGCCACAGGAGTCGCAGATGTAGGTCGCCTCGGTAGGCGGTGACCGAGGTGTGCGGCGACGTTTCTTCGTGGACTTCTTCTTCATCGCGGCCCGTCCTCCAGCCTCCGCTGCTGCCTTGTTCAGGGGCCGCCGCGGCTACTCGACAAGGTTTCCCGCCGCAGCCAGCCCCGGCTGTCATCAATGCCGGTTCAGTCCGGGCGGGCGTAGAGCCGGATGTATTCGATCTCCAGCCGTTCACGGTTCAGCGAGGGGTCAATTTCACCCCCCATCCCGCCGCCCATTGCCATGTTGATCACCAGATTCTGCGGCTCGTTGAAGGGATACTCCCGTTCGCTGCCCTGCTTGTCGTAGGTATAGACGTGCTGGCCGTCGAAGAAAATCCGAACCGACTCCGGGGTCCACTCGAGCGCGTAATCGTGGAAGCGGTTGCCGAGGCCGGGAATCTCTTTCGTCGTCGAGATGTGGCTGTTGTCCTTGAAGTAATGGGCGCGGGTATGGCAGGAGAAATGGGCCTTGCCGTCGCCGGTGGTGTCGTCGATCTCGCGGCCAACGTTTTCCAGGATGTCGATCTCGCCGCAGTAGGGCCAGGAGATCTCGTCGCGATAGGAGTCGCCCAGCATCCAGACGGCCGCCCAGTTGCCCCGGCCGGTGGTCGTTTTTGCGCGAAACTCCAGCCGGCCATAGAGGAAACTGACGCGGCCCCGCGTGGTCAGCCGCGCCGACGACCAGCCGCCCTCGGGACGATCCTTGCGGGCCTCCACGATCAGGCAGCCGCTCTCGACGCGGGCGTTTTCAAGCCGGTTCTCCGTGTAATACTGGGGCTCGTTGTTGCCCCAGCCCCAGTTGCCGATGTCGTACGCCCAGACATCGGCAGCGGGAGGGCCGTCGGTCTCAAACTCATCGGACCAGACGAGCTTCCACTCCGCTCCGCCGGTGGGCTGCTCGAGCGTGGTCGGGGTCGGCTCGTGTTCCTTGAGGAGAATGAACCGAATCGAGCGGATCGCCGCCGGCCCGCCGTCGGCGTGGAGCTTCATGCGGTGGAGCCCGGCGTTGAGCGGCGAGCCGTCCTTGCGGACCGTTTGGAAATCCCCGGCCGACAGGGGCATCGCCGCGGTGATGTCATAGTGGCGGCCATCCTCGTTGTCGATCGCATCCTCGACGTGGACGACGGTCGGCTCGTCGGAGGCGGCCCGGCCAACCACCTCGACGCGGTATCGCCCCGCGACCGGAATCTCCGCCGCGAAGGAAAACCACTGCTTGCCCGCGGGCAGGTTGAGGTGGTCGTCGGCGTCGGTCACGCCCGCGGAGGCAGCGAGGAAGTCGGTCGCGGGAACGGAGAGCGTCGGAATCTCGGGGGCGGTCGACACGATCTGGCAGGCTCCCAGAGCGACAAGCGAGGCGGAGAGGAAGCGAATGAACATGGGTCTGCTCCGAAGTGGTTCCTGCGGGCTGCCAGGATGCTAGGGGCCGGTGATCAGTTCGGCCTCGAGTTGTTCCAGGGACTTGCCCTTGGTCTCGGGCAGGGTCATCAGCATGAGGAGGAAGCCACCCGCGGCGATCAGCCCGAAGATCATGAAGGTCGTGGCGTTGCCGAGCACCGAGAGCTCCCAGGGGAAGATCTGCTGGACGAGCCAGCTGGTCGCCGAGTTGACAAACCCGATCGTCCCGATGGCCAGACCGCGGATCCGGTTGGGATAGAGCTCGGAGAGCAGCACCCACATCACCGGCCCGAGCGAGAAGGCGAAGCAGGCGATGAATCCGAAGATGCCGACCAGCGCGATCGTCCCCGGCATCGCGATCGCCGCCTGCACGACCGCCCCTTCGTGCTTGGCGTAGGCGTCGCTGCCGAGGAGCTCCTTCATGCGGTTCTTAAAGGCGAGGTCGGTCTCAAAGACCTCGTCGACGACCCCGCCGAGCCGGTCGGCCCCGAGCGCCTCGTCGACCTCGGCCAGCCGGCTGAGGTCGGCCTCGGTGAGCTGGTAGGTCGCCTGGCTGAAGGCCCAGGCGCAGAGCAGCAGGCTGATCGCGATCCCGGCCATCCCAACCAGCAGCAACGGGCGGCGGCCGAGCCGGTCGATCAGGGCCATCGCCACCAGCGTGAAGACGACGCTCGTGCTGCTCAGCAGGACCCCGGCGGTGAAGGCGGCGTCGGTGCCGATGCCCGTCTGCTCGAAGATGCTGTTGGCGTAGAAGTAGATCGCATTGATCCCGGTGCTCATCTGGAGGATGCCGACCGCCAGGCCGATGAAGACGATCGTCCGCAGGGCCGGGCTGAAGAGCTCCGAAAAAGCGCCCTTCTCCATCGCCATTTCCTTGGCGATGCCCTCTTCGATCGCTCGCCGTTCTTCCGCGGCGGCCGCCTCGCCGTGGAGACGGGCGAGCACCAGTTGCCCCTTCTCAGCCCGGCCCTTCGTGAACAGCCAGCGGGGACTTTCCGGAACGAGCAGCATGGCCAGGAAGTAGACCGCCGCCGGAAACGCCTCCAGGCCGAGCATCCACCGCCAGACGGTGTCGTCGGTCAGCAGCGGTGACTCCCCCTTGGTCATCCCGTGGAGGACGTTGTTGCAGGCGAAGGCGGCGAAGAAGCCCAACACGATGTTGAGCTGCTGGATCGAGACCAGCCGGCCGCGATTCTCGGCGGTCGCGATTTCGGCGATGTAGGTCGGGGCGATGATCAGGGCCGCCCCGAAGGCGATGCCGCCGATCATCCGGGCGACATACATCATCTCGTAGGACGCGGCGAAGGCTGAGGCGACCGCCGAGAGGGTGTAGAGGAAGGCGATCACCAGGAGCAGCGGCTTGCGGCCGATCATATCGCTCAGCCGGCCCGCCACGAGCATCGCGAAGGTTGCCGAGAACGTCGGCGAGCTCACCACCCAGCCCGCCTGGGCATCGGTCAGGCCGAACTGCGGCCGGAAGTATTCCATCACGCCGGAGATGATCCCGGCATCGAAGCCGAACAAAAAGCCGCCGAGCGAGACGGCCAGGGCCAGCAGAAACGTGGAGGTTTTCATCGGAGGTCGCCTCCTGGCAGGTCATGGGGCGGAAGGGCTGGCCGTCGTGGGCGGGCGTTTCGCCAGACAGCGTCAACAGCCGATGCCCCCCCGACGAGAACCGTGCGAATATCCCCCGAGCCCATGAAAATCATCTCTGCCTGCTTGCGAAAAAACTGCCTGTGGCGGAACATCATGGAACGAAAGGCCCCCCGACCGCCATCCTTATACCGCAGATGCCCCGCCCGTGGCATCGGCGCAGATTTTCCTCGGATGCCTGGCGGCACACGGTGGCCGCCAGCATCGCGTTCTTTTTTGCCCGGCCGCCCTTCTGAGACCAGCCCATGCATGGCCAACGTGGTTTTCCGCTCCTCGCTCTTCTCCTGCTCGGGCTTGCCGGCGGGATCTGGCCGATCGGCCACCCGTTCCCGGGCCGGCTTGCCGCCGAGGAGTTTCGGATCCTGAGCTGGAATGTCGAGAGCAACCGGCCTGGTTCGCGGCCGGTGAGCGATGCCCGGGTGATCGCCAGCCAGCTGGTGGCGATGCTGCGGCGGCCTGAAACCCAGGCCGAGATCGTGGCCCTCTCAGAGGTGGCCCCCGCTGACGTGCTGGCCTACCGGCGAGCGGTCGAGATCGCCCTGCGGGGGCCCGTCGACCATGCCACCTCGGCCAGCGGCGGCTTTCGCGACGCCGACTCGCTGCTGCTGGTTGTCGATGCCGAACGCTTCCGCATCCTGGAGGTCGCCGAACTCCACCGCTACGCCGGGATCACCGCCAACTTCAACCTCGACGATCCCGATTCCGCCGAGCACGGCACGCTGCGGGCCCGCTCGCCGCTGGCGGCGAAGCTCGAAGACAAATCCTCCGGCGAGACCTTCTGGCTGGTGGTCGTGCACTTGGCCCGCGGCGAGGCCGACCTGCGAACCGATCAGGCCCGAATGCTGCAGCAGTGGGCGGAGGATCAGACCGGGCCGGTCATCGCCGCCGGTGACTTCAACTTTGACTTTGACTTTCACACCCGCCGGGGCAACCCCGGCTTTGACGCGATGCTCGCCGGGGACACCTGGGAGTGGCTCGAGCCCGACCCGCTGATCGACACCAACTGGGCTGCCGACCGCGATGACCCGCAGCGAGACCGCTATCCCGACTCGATCCTCGACTTCGTGTTCGTGGCTCAGGAGGCCAAGGGCTGGCAAGGCAAGTCGAGCGTGGTCGTACGCGAGGACGATTTCCCCGACGACGAGAAGACCAGCGACCACCGGCCGCTGATCACCGCGTTTCAGCCGACTGCGGACGGGGCGGACACGACTGCAACCGACGGATCCCGGTGACCGTCGGCGGCACGGCGGACCGCCCCGCCGTGGCTACGGCTGGTCGGATTCCGCCTCGAGCCGCTGCCGAGCGTCTTCGAGCAGTTCGCGGATCTGCGTGGTCTTGATGCCCGCGAGCAGGCCGTCGATCAGCTCGGCGGCATCCTCCCGGCGGCCCGCCTCGAGCAGGAAGGCCATCTCGATCAGACCGGCGACCGCCTCCTGCTGCTGGTTGAGATCCATGCCCCGCGTGGCGGCCTGGGCGGCATATTCCTCCGCGTCCCGCACGATTCGCTGCCGGGCGCCATTCAGGGCCCGCTTGAGGTTTTCCGACTCGATCTCGGCGAGCAGGTCGTCGAGCATGGCCAGAGCCTCGTCGTAATCGTTCGTGCGGATCTTCTGGTTGATCATCCGAAACCGCTGCTGAGCGAGTTGCTCTTCGGCCTCCTCCCGGGCCTTCTCCCGGGCATAGGCCTCGCGATCCCATTCGCCGGCCAGGATCTGGGCGATCGGCTGGTCGATCCGCATCGGATGGCCGATCCACTCGATCTCGCCGGTCCTGCCCACGACGAAGGCCGTCGGGATGCCGCCTTGGCCAGCCGCCCGCATGTACGCATCCGAGACCGAGTCGTCCGGGTCGGTCGTGAGCCAGTAGCCACGGGTGATCTCGTCGAAGGTCGTGCCATCTTTTTCCCGCTCCAGAAACTCCTCGATCGTGGGCACGTCTTCCGTGCTGACCCCGATGACCACGAGGTCGTCCTCATGCTGAGCCTGGAGTTCGGCGAGGTGGGGGACGCTGCCGATGCAGGGCCCGCACCAGGTTGCCCAGAACTCGATCACGTAGACCTTTTCGGGATCGAAGGCCGTGATTGGCTCCTTGTCATGGAACCAGTGTTCGATGTCGAGCTGAGGGGCCGGGGAGCCGATCGTGAGTTCTGCGGCAGCCAGGGGGCCGGCTGGCAGGCTGGCAGCAAGAACGACGAGCAGCAGGCCGCGAAGGCGAAGCGATGTGGCGGACATGGGCGAAGACTCTCTCGGAGTGTGGAGACGATCGATGAGGGGTGTCGCCCCGGGGCTCCTGGCCAGTGGCCCCACCCCGGGTGGCATAGTCATACCAGATCGGACTGGTCCGAGCCCGCGGCGGCCGCCGGTGGGAAGGAAACGATTGGCAGGCGACGGGAAAATCGGCGGCCTCAGGAGCCAGGGGAATCGCCGTCCTCGTCCGCCAGGGCCATCCGCAGGAGGACGATCAGCCCTGCCACAATCGTGGCCACGACGGCAAACATGGTCCATTCGTTCATGGCGGCATTGTCTCGCAGGGCGGCCGGCCGGGAAAGCCTTCTGGCTGGGCCGTCTGACCCGTCTGCGGTATTCTGCCGCCAGCGACTTCGGCGGAGTGCCTTCTCGGCCGGGTCTTCCCACTGCCCCACTCCCCGAGAGACCTTCATGCCCGCCACCGATCTGCTTTCCGAAACCAAGGCCTGCGACCTGCTGACGCGTCTCTTTCGCGGCCGCGGGTACACAATCGCGCGGAACATTCCCTTCCGCGAATATGGCGTCTCATTCCACATCGATGGCTGGGACGCCAAGGCCCGCATCGGCTTTGAGTTTCTCAGCAGCGAGGACGACGATCACGACGACCTCTCGCTGGAGGAATACAAGACCTTGATGGCGGCCCAGCAGCGGGGCGAACTCGCCCTCTTCATCATCGACGAGGTCGAGCCGCTCTCGGCGGCCGATCTCGAGTACACCGTCAATGAGTTTCTCGACGAGGTGGAAGCCGGCCGGACGGCCCGCCGGGGCGGAAAGAAGGCCCCTGGCACGAAGAAGAAGGCGAAGAAGGCGACGGCGAAGAAGTCTGCCGTGAAGAAGAAGTCCGCCGTGAAGAAGATTCGCCAGCCGGCCGGGAAGCGGGCGACCAAAAAGGCTGCCAAGAAAGCCGGCAAGCGGGGAGCGAAGAAAGCGGCCCGAACGGCCGCCAAGAAGGTTGGCAAGAAAGCTGGAAAGCGACCCGTGAAGAAAGCCGGCCGCAAGCCGGCCGCGCGGAAGCCGCGTTGACGCAGGTGTCCGGCCGGGTTGGCATGATCTCCCAGCGGGCAGCGCCGCCGATTGCTTGCCTGGCGGGCTGGAGCGGCGGAGCATGCCGCCAGGCCCCATCTTCGGGGGCTCGTTCCGGCCCCGCCCAGGAGTTTTCCGATGACCGTCCCATCATCAAGCAACAACGGTTCCCGAGGCTCGGAATCGCAGGCAGCCGCGGCCGCCACGGTCAACGGGCAGGTCGCCGCCCTGCGGGATGCCGAGCATGCAACGTGGCTGGCGGCCCTCGAACTCTGGCGGGATGAGATCGATCGCTGGCAGCAGGAACACGCCTCGGCAGTCGCTCGCCTGCGGGCCCTGCAGGAGGCCGTCGAGGATCACGGCCGGTGCCTCGTTGAGCATCTCGAGTCGTTCCAGCGGGTGGCCGACGCCGTGGCGGATCATGAGCGACTGCTGGAGGCCCAGGTCGCCGGAACGGCCGGCGAGGCCGACGCGACGCTGGCTGATCGTCATCAGCGGTGTGCGTCGTTGTTTGGTCAGTTGCAGGACACCCAGGCGCGGATCGCCCGCCACCACAACACCTTCATGACCCGGATGCAGGCCCTTGAAAAAGCGGCCGGTGAGGCGATGTGATTCGCCTTGGGGCGGCGAACGGCGTGTCCGGAGCCGCCCCGCGGCGGCCGTGGCTCAGCCGAGTCCGCCGAACACCCACCAGAGGGCGAGTGCCAGGCAGACCAGCGCCGTGATCAGAATCCAGGCCGGCCGCGCGGCCACGCCGGTTCCGCCGGGGGTGATGTACTGGCCGCAGGATGGGCAACGGGGCGAGTCTTCAAAGACCGGCTCGCCGCAGACCGGGCAGGGGAGGGTGTCGCTTGAGTCCTCGTCCTCATCATCCGCCCACGGCGGATCCGACGGGTCGTCGGGATCATCCCAGTCGTCGAACTCGTCGTCGCTCGGCATGGACGTGCTCTCGAGACGGACCCTTGAACCGTGACCATCGCGGCCCGGGTCAGGCTCGCCCGGAAGCATAGCGGCCCTCCTCGGGCATGTCGCGATCGGTCGGCACGGGGGCTCGGTCGGCCACATGGGCGAGGTGTCCGATGGCCCCAATGGCCGCGG
>CALGAS010000551.1 GCA_937959175.1 uncultured bacterium
GAGTAGTCGGTAGCGCCCGGCCCCGGTGCGGCCAGTGGCTGGCCGCCCCAGGCCTGGGCCGGCTGCTGGGCGGCCGCTGTCGGAGCCGCTGCCGGCTGGCCGTAGGCGGGGGCGGGCTGACCGTATGCCGGAGCAGGCTGACCGTAGCCCGGGGCCGGCTGGCCATAGGCCGGGGCTGCGGGTGCTGCCGCCGGAGCGGCGGCCTGCCAGGGCGGGACTCCCGCTGCGGCAGGCGGAGTCTGATAGCCCGGGCTCTGGCCCCGCCAGACAGGTGTGCTGGCAGTCGCCGCCGGTGGGTCGCGGCCGTCTCGATCATCGGCGTCTGGAGCCGCAAGGTTGTCGTCACCGGCGGTCTCGCCCCACTCGCCCTCCAGGGTCAGGTCGATCACCGCCTCGCCGTCGGCATCCGGGCTCTGGCCGCGGAACCCGGGCTGGTCGGGATCCCGCGCCATCCGGGTCGGCTCGTCGCCCTCAGGCTTTGAGAAACTGATTCGCGGGCCCTGGCCTTGGGCCGGATCGGCCGCGAACAGGCTGCTCGACTTGAGGCGACGTTCGTCCTCGCGGAGTTTGCGGATGTCGAGGATGTCGCCCGGCCGCAGCGAGAGCCGGTTGAGGACGACGCTGTGCCTGGTGTGGGGATTTTCACCGCTGATCCGAATATTGATCTTGCCCACCCGATACCGCTGGCCCTCGCTGACGTTGTAGACGAGGTCGAGCTGACCCGGCTCCTCGAGGAAGCGGGGGTCGGCCTGGATATCGGCAAACACGAAGCCCCGGCCGCCGTAGATGTCGCGGATCTGATTGAGGTCCTTGTCCATCTTCGTCTGGTTGAAGTACTCGCCGCCGGTGAGCTCCAGCTCCCGCTCGAGAAACTCGGTCTTGAAGCGGCTGTTGCCGACGAACGAGACGTTGCGGACGGTGTACCGCGGGCCTTCGTTGATCACGAACGTGAGGTTGGTCCAGTCGCGGAGCCCCTCATGCACCACCGACACCTCCCGGCCGACCTTGGCCTGGAAAAAGCCGAGGCTCCGGTAGTAGGCGGTCAGGGTGTCAACATCGGCATCGACCACGTCCCGATCGATATCGCCCCCCAAAAACCAGAAGAACCCCGGCTTGCTCTTGATCTGCGTCATCAGGCGGGCGTCGCTGGCGATCGTGTTGCCAACGAAGCTCGTCCAGAGGACCTTGCGGGCCCGGCCCTCGTCGATCAGGAAGACCGCCCCCTTGTCGCCCGGCTTGTTGCCCTCGACGGTGGTGACGCGGGCCGCCTCATACCCCTTCTCCTGATAGTAGGCCTCGATCCGTCGACGGGCCTCCTCGACCACGTAAGGATCCATCGAGTCGCCGACCGCGACCTCGGCCTTCTTGCGGAGGGTGCGGGTGTTGATCCGCCGATTGCCCACGTATTTGACGTAGCGGAGCGTCGGCCGCTCGACGACCTGGAAAATCACCACCACCCCGTCGCTAACCTGCACATACTTGGGATGGACGTCGACGAACTTTTGCGTGCGATGGAGCTTCCGTACATCGGCTTCGACCGTCTGCGGGTCGAACCGCTGGCCGGCCCGCGTGACGAGCTTCGGGAGTTTCGACACCTCGACGGTGTCGTTGCCCTCGATGCGGACCTCGACAATCAGGTCGGCAGGGCGATCCGGTTCTGCCGGTCCGGCGGGATCGACCGCGGGCAGCGGGCTGACGGCCGCCTGCTGGCCCGCCGCAACGGCAACCCAGACCAGGCAGAAGAAGGCCGCGGCCGACAGCGGGCCGCGGATGAGTCGGAAGATGGCGGGGAGGTGCAGCAACGGTACGGTGCCGGGGGGAGGCTTCTGAAAGCCGCGGAGAAATAGCCAACGCCGCTCCTCGGCCACAAGTGGAAAACTGTCTCGCGATTGAACGGCCCCCATCCCGGCTTGCCCAGCCTTCGATCCTTGACCGGATCGGGCAAAACCCTGTAATTTTCGGGTATTCAGGCTGTCTCGGTTCTCTGTGAGCTCGAGCCGCCGTTCCCTTTTTTGGTCCTCGGCGGCCCTCCGGTCGCCGGCGGCCCTCCGCCGCCGATGGTCATCGATCTGCGTCGCACCGAGGATTCCCGCGACGTTGTACACCGCGCGGTCCAGGCCCTCGCCGAGGGGCGACCGGTCGCTTTTCCGACCGAGACCGATTACGTGGTCGCCACCAGCGCCCGGGCGGCCAATGCCGTTGCAGTGCTGGCTGAAATGGCCACCAAGCGATCTGGTGAACCGCTGCTGACCTTGGCCCTCAAAAGCGCCGAGGAGACGCTCGACTGGGCGCCGCGGATTACGCCGGTGGGGCTGCGTCTGGCCCGCCGCTGTTGGCCCGGGCCGCTGGCGATGATCGTGCCCGATGATCATCCCGAGAGCCTCGTGCAGCGGCTGCCGACGGCTGCCCAGTCGGCACTCGTCGGCGGCGGCCGACTCCGGCTCCGGGTGCCGGGCCACCCGATGCTGGCCGATTGCATGCGGATGCTCGCCGGCCCGGTGATGCTGGCCGAGCCGGCCGCGGCCGACGGACCGATCGTGACCGCCGAGGGCGTGGCGGCGGCGGCTGGTGATCGGCTGGCGCTGGTGCTCGACGACGGTCGGGCCCGGTATGCCCAGCCGGTCTCGACGGTGGAACTGGTCGCGGACGGCTATCAGCTGGTTCGCCCTGGGGTCGTGTCGGAGGAGAGCCTGCGGCGTCTGGCCAGCCTGATGGTGCTTTTCGTCTGTACGGGCAACACCTGCCGCAGCCCCCTGGCGGAGGTCCTCTTCCGGCGGGTGGCTGCCGAGCGGCTCGGCTGTCCGCCGGAGGAGATCGAGCAGCATGGCGTGGTCGTGACCAGTGCCGGGCTGGCCGCCTGGGCCGGCGGTCCGGCCAGCGGGTCGGCTGTCGAGGTGGCGGCCGAGCTGGGCTGCGATCTCCGCGGCCACGAGAGCCAGCCGCTCACCGAAACGCTCGTCAGGCAGGCTGATGTGATCCTGACGATGACAGCCTCCCATCGGGCGGCCCTCCTGGCCCAGTTTCCCGAGGCCGGCGGGCGGGTGACGATGCTCTCCCCAGACCGCCGGGATGTGATCGACCCGATCGGGGGCAGCCTCGACGTCTACCGCTCCTGCGGCCGTCAGATCGAGGAGCATTTGGCGGCCAGACTCGATACACTCGGCCTTCCGGGAGCGGAAGGGACCGGCTCCGGAGATACCTGAGGCAGCGAATCTCCCCATGCGGATAGCGATCGGCAGTGATCATCGTGGCGTCACCTCACGCAGCCGGCTCAGCGGCCTGCTGGAACGGCTCGGCCATGAGGTCATCGACTGCGGCTCATTCGGCGAGGAACCGGTCGATTACCCGGATGTCGCGGCGGACGTGGCCCGCCGGGTGAGCGACGGCACGGTCGACCGGGGAATCCTGCTCTGCTGCACCGGCGTCGGCATGGCAATTGCGGCCAACAAGGTCCGGGGCGTGCGGGCGGCCACCTGCCACGACGAGGTGACCGCCGAGATGAGCCGCCGCCACAACGACCTCAATGTTCTCTGCCTCTCGGCCGAAATGCTCGGGCCGGAGATGCAGGAGAAGGTGATCCGCACCTGGCTGGAAACCCCCTTCGAGGGTGGGCGGCACGCCCGTCGGGTCGCCAAGATTTCCGCGCTGGAGCCGGATTGCGGCGACGGTCAGCCGGTCTCAACGCCGGTGGCTGGGTGAGTCGGGGGATTTCGCGGGCTGCGGCAATCTGGGGGGATGCCGGGGGGCGGCGAAAACTCGTCGGCTCGTATCGGTCGTATCGTCGGGCGGGTTCAAAAAACCAGCCTGGAAAGCCTCCCGTTCGTTGAACGGACGGCCGCGGCGAGTATCGTCGAAGGCGCGTGACGGGAGGTCCGGCAGGTCGCTGCCATCCCGTCGCGGGCTCGAGGACGACACGGGCATGCCGCTGGCCAACTACCCCGATCCGGAGGAGATCGATTGCCTGATTCGCAACGGCGAGTTGCGGACGGCGATCGAGCCTTACCTCGACGAGTCTGTCTGGGAAATCGATTTCCGACAGTTGCCGACCGAGGCCGAGAATCGGTTCCTGGAATCGATGCTCGCCTGGGAACTCGCCCCGCTGGCTCCGGTGGCCCGCTGGTTTGATCCGCCCCTGGCAATGCAGCCGGCCTGCACGCTCGACGACGATCAGATTCGCGAGCGGCTCTGGGAGGTGATCGAGCAGCTCCATTCCAAGAAGATCGTGCTCGACTACACCGATCATCTCGCCGACCGTGAGCTGTATGCGATCATCCGCCGGGATATTCTGCCAGCCAGCCTCAAGCAGGTCGATCTGCCAGACAACTTCATCCGCTGGGATTGCAGCGCAAGCCTCGACGGCGACCAAACCGTCTGGCTGACCTACTACGCCAGCGACGACGAGCGGGAGATCTGGCGGCTCGAGGAGGGCCGGGATCCGCCCCCGCGGCAGGTGCCGCCCCATCCGCGAGCGCTCCCGGTCGCCGAGGGTTGAGCAGCGGGCGTTTTGGGGAGCGCGGGCAGGCGAGCGAGCCCGGCGGGACGCCCAGGACCGTGAAAAGCCACCCGTGGTTGTTTCGTGGTGATCGCGGATTGGGCGGGTTGGTGGTGAACGAATACCGGGCTTCCGGGGGCCGGGAAGGTCCAACGGCCCGCCGTCCGGGGGTACGAGTCCCCACGGTGATTCGGTTGTGATCGCGTTTTGGACGGGTTGGTGGTGAATGATTTTCCGGGCTTCCGGGGACCAGGATTGCCCAACGGCCCGCCGTCCCCCCGGCTCGCGCCGGGGGGCTT
>CALGAS010000552.1 GCA_937959175.1 uncultured bacterium
GCGTGCCGATCGCCAACGGGGCCGCCACGTCCGGCGGGATCACGAAGGCCGGCCCGAGGCCGAAGCCCCGTTGTGCCTGCACGGCGAGCCTTTGAACAACCCACGTCAGAAGTCTCCCGGCACGGTACCCCCGCCAGCCCGAACTGCTTGAGATTGTTGCTCCACGTCATCCGCCGGGCAGACACCGCTTGGTCGCCCAGACGGCCAGGCCGATGCCGGCTAACACGAAGCCGGCCGGCTCTCTCCCGCCCGCACCACGTCGGCGTCACCGCCGCCAACGCCTGGCCGCGACACCGACCACCACGAGCCCCAACCCCCAGACGGCCACGCCGGCGGGCTCGGGCACGACCACCACCTGGAGGCTGCCCTGCTGCAGGTAGGCAGTCTTTCCGCCCCCGATGTCCACGGCATTGACTGCCCCGACGTTGAGGGCGTTGGTCAGATCGAAGGTGGCATCGCCACCGAGCAAGGTGTAGGTGCCGGCCGAGACGAGGTTGCCGTCGAGGCCGATGATGTCGTTGATCCCAAAGCCGTTGAAGGTGACCGTGCCCGAGTTGACCGTCAGCGAGGAGCTGAAGGCGAGTTTGGAATCAGCCCCGAAGGCGAGGCTACCGAGGATCGAACCGGCTCCGCCGAGCGACTGGTCGGCCGCAATCGTGAGCCCGCCGGTCAACGCCGAGACGTCGAAGGTCGCTCCGCTGGCCACGCTGATCGCCGCCGAGTCGGCAAGGCTCCCGCCGGCGCCCAAGGCGAGCGTGCCGGCCGAGACGCTCGTCGGGCCGGTGAACGTGTTGGCAGCCGAGAGCAAAAGCGTGCCGGGGCCGGCCTTCGTGATCCCGCCGGACGTGGCGGCCCCGTTGGCGATCGGCACGCCGACGGTCAGATCGGTCGCGGCAGAACTCGTCACGTCGGCCACCGTGAACGTCCGCACGTGGCTGCCGGCGGTGCTCGACAGCTCGACGGCCCGCGTGCCGGCCTGCGCTCCATCGCCGGTGCCCGCAAAGATGCTCGAGGCTGAGCCGCCTGTGGTCGAGACGTCACCATTCAAAACGATGCGGCTGCCGAGCGCGTCGGTACTGATGCCCAGCGATAAATTCAGATTGCTGCCGTCAAGCGAGAGGCCGCCTGAGCCGACCGTGAGCGTGGTCTGGCGGGCAGCGGAGTTGCCCGCCAGGGCGAACTGGTTCGGAGTGGCAGTGGGGCCGATCTGGGCGGTGCTGTTCATGCCGACGAGCGAGAGACTGTCGAAAGAAGCGAGTCCGCCGGAGTTCTGCAAATACTGCGTGTTTCCCGCGCCGCCGGTGAAACTCGCCGCTCCCGTAACCGTAAAGCCCGTCGTCTGGCCAGAGCCGCCCGGGAAGAACACGCCGCCGGAGACGGTCAGCGAGCCCAAGGTCTCATCGAGGGCCAGGTTGCCGGCAGCCCCGTTGTTGTAGGAATTACCGTTGAAGAACGAGTTGGAACCGCTCATCGTGATGGCGGCTGTGTCGGCGATCTGTTCGCTATTCGCGAACGTCACTGCGGCGGCATCCGTGATCGTGAGATTGCCGGCCACGGCGTTCACGCCCGCCGTCTTCGCAAGCCTGAGCACGCCGGCCGAGACCGTCGTCACGCCCGAGTAGGTGTTGGCCCCCGTGCCCGAAAGCGTGAGCGTGCCGGGGCCGGCCTTCGTGATCCCGGCCGTCGTGGCCGAACCGTTGGTGATCGGCGCGCTGACGGTGAGATTCGCCCCGCCGCTGCCTATCGTGAACGTGCGCGTGACGGTGCCCGCAGTGCCCGAGAGCCAGACCGGGTTGATCGTGCCCGTCCCAGTCGCGGCCAAAATCGCCGAGGTCGCGCTGCCGATGGTCGTGACATCGCCGTTGAGCACGAGGCGGCTGCCGGCATTGCCGTTGTTGAGGAGGACATTGCTGCCATCGAGCGACAGGCCGCCCGAGCCGACGGTGACCACGGTCTGCTGAGCGTTATTGCCGAACACGAAGAAACGGTTCGCCACTGGTGTCGCCGTGCTAAAATCGTCGCTCGTGAGTCCGACGAGCGACAGACTGCCGAACGAAGCGAGACCAGCCGAGTTTTGAATGTAACTTGTGTTCCCCACGCCGCCGGTGAAGCTCGCCGCTCCGGTGACCGTGAAGCCGGTGGTGGAGCCGACCCCGCCCGCCAGGAACACGCCCCCCGACACGTCCAGCGAGCCGATCGTTTCGTCGAGGCTCTGACGGCTGGCCACCACTCCCGACGTGCCGTTGAAATACGAACTCGCCCCACTCATCGTGACGGCGGCCGTGTCGGCGATCTGGTTGTTCGCGCCGAACGTGACCGCTGCACCCGTGATCGTGAGATCACCGGCGATGGCGTTGACACCTGCAGTTTTTGAAAGCGAAAGAGTGCCGCCGCTGACGTCCGTGAGGCCGGCATAGGCGTTGGCGGCCGAGCCCGAGAGCGTGAGCGTGCCTGTGCCGCTCTTGGCGATTCCGCCGCTGCCCCCAATCACCCCACTGAGCGCATAGGGACCGGATGTCACGTCGATCTGACCCGGCGTGACCGTGCCCGTGATCGTGACGGTGCCCGTGCCCGAGCCGGCGAAGAGGGCCGTGTCGCCACTGTTGTACGTCGCCCCACTCCAACTGTTGGAGTCGGGCTGCGTCCACGTCATGTCCGTGGAGCCGTCCCACGTGACCGTCGCGGCGTACGCAAGCGGGCAGCAGACGACGCAGCCGAGGATCATGGCGATGACCCGCATGCCACGAGAGATGCGATGAAGCCCGAACGATGATGGCGAGGTCATATCCCCCCTCCCAACTCTTGTCTTCATTTCACCAAAGGCGAAGCGAACCCCCTAAACTATACCTGCCACCGCCTCGGGCCCGCTATTGGTAGAACTACCAATCGAGGCGTATTTTTTGGCCTTCACTTGAGCAGTTTCCGCTCGAAACCCCTGGCAACACAGTGGGCGGCCGTGGCGGCATTGAGTTTGCGCTTGATAGCGCCCAAGTGGGCCCAGGCGGTGCGCGGAGAAATGGCCAAGTGGAAGCCGATTTCTGCGCAGGACAACCCGTTGCGGAGCAGCGAGAGTACCTCAAACTCCCGGGAGGAAAGCGGCTTTGAGAGTCCGCCACCGGGCGGCTCGGCCGCGGCGACACCGGCTGCGGCGCGGCCGTGACCGTTGGCAGACGTTTTTGGCCGCCGGTTCCGTCCCGGCGACCGCGAACTTTTCGCGGAGCACAGCCGTCGCGGCGAACTCTGAGGCGTCATGGAAGGCATATCTGGAAAAGTTCCCGCGAAAAGAAAAGTCCCAAGGGGATGGCAGGATCACGACACCGGTTACCCCCGATAGCCCTTCGATTCTTACCGAAACGGTGTGAGCGTAAATCGCCCTCCCACGCCCACGATCCCCATGCGCCGACATGCGGGGCGGCGTCCGTTCCTCGACCGATCTGCCGACACTGGCATGTCAGAAGTCTCCCGGCACGGTGCCCCCGGCCCGCGTGCCCAGCCGGGCCAGCGTGGTCGTGTCGATCGAGGGCTGGAGGCCGCGGACGCTCCCGTCGCCCCAGACGAAGTTCACGGTTCCGGGGTGGGCGCTACCGAAGACGATGTTTTCATTCCCCGACACGGTGTCCATCGGGCCGTCGGCCAAGCGATAGGTGAAGCCGGCGAGCCGGATCGTGTCATACGCCCATCCACCGAACTGCGGGCCGTCGCCGAAGTCGGGCTCGTTGCCCAGATTCGGCGGCCGCACATGCTTTTCGCCGATCATGAGCGTCATTGAGAGGCCGTCGCGGACGTGCTCGAACCGCGTGGCACTGTGCCACGTCGCGAGGGGATGCATCCGGAGCTGACCGCCAGCTACCGGCGAGCCGCCCGCCGTGACGATCATGCCTTGCGACCGCGGCTTGCCTTCGGAGTTCACGTTTCGCCACTCGCTCAGGCTCCAGCCATCGACGGTCGCGTAATCGCCACAGGCCCCGTTTTGGCCGCTCGCTTCCGGCACGAACCGCACCGATTGCATGCCGACGGCCCGCCGGCTCGGGCAGACATACTGGGCGACCGGCGTCTGCATCGCCTGGGCCGGCTGTTCGCGGCACGGCCGGCCGAGGTCAAACTGGTCATGCAGCGCCGCCTGCTCCATGTAGGGAAGCAGGAAAGTCGACCAGCCCAGGTAGGTGTAGGTGATCCGAGCCGGCGGGAGGCAGCTCTGGGAGTTGTGATAAGCGTGCACCGCTAGCCCGATCTGCTTGAGATTGTTGTTGCACGTCATTAGCCGGGCCGACTCCCGGGCCGACTGGACCGCGGGCAAAAGCAGGCCCACGAGCAGACCGATGATCGCGATCACGACGAGCAGTTCGACGAGCGTCAGGGCCTGTCGACTCGGCTGGCGGATGCCGCATTCCCGGCCTGAAATCACGTTGGTCATGGGTTCAATGACGTGCTGGGCCGTGAAAAGAGCCGAAATGCGAGACAAGCGAAAGGTTCCCACCGGAGATGGCACAAGCCACCGCCGGGTTACCCGGGGCGATTCATGCCCAGAAAAACGGGTTTCTTGCGCGTGGAGCCCCCTGCCTTTTCCCCTCCGGCCGAGCGATCCTCCGAAGCATGCGGCGGTGCCTGTCGCTCACCGGATGAACATGAACTCGCTCGAGGCGAGCAGGCCCGCGAAGATGTCTTCATACACCTCGGGCGGGGTGCCCTCGGCCACGAGCTGAAGCATCGTCTGCATCTCCTCGGACGTCGGCCGTCGGCTGATCGTCCGGACAAACATTTCGTTGATGATTTCCTCGGGAGTCGAATGC
>CALGAS010000553.1 GCA_937959175.1 uncultured bacterium
GGGCAGGTCTCGGGATGCACCGGCGGCCCCTCGGCCTCGCAGGCGGTCGGATACTTCAGATCGAGTGCCCAGAACGGCAGGTCCATGTAGTGGCAGCCCATGTCGCCGAGCGTGCCGTTGCCGAAGTCCCACCACCGCCGCCACTGGGCCGGGTGATACCGCCCCGGCACGTAGGGCCGCACCGGCGCCGGGCCCAGCCAGAGGTCCCAGTGGAGCGTCGCCGGCGGCTCGACGCCTCCCTCGGGCCGCTCGCCACCGCCCCAGCCCTTGCCGACCCAGACATGCACCTCGTTCACGTCGCCGATGGCACCCGAGCGGATGATCTCGACGACGCGGCGGTAGTTGTCGCCGGCATGGATCTGCGTGCCGAGTTGCGTGGCCACGCCCGCCTTTGCGGCCTCCTCGGTGAGCAGCCGGGCCTCGGCCACCGTGTGGGAGAGCGGCTTCTCGCAGTAGACGTGCATCCCCTTGCGAACCGCCCGGATCGAGGCGGGCACGTGGTGGTGGTCGGCGGTGCTGACGACCACAGCATCGACCGTGCCCGCCTCCTTCTCGATCAGTTCGCGGTAGTCGTTGTAGATCCGGGCGTCGGGGAACCGGGCCGGCCGCTCCTTGCCCGGCTCGCCCTGGGGCTTGGTCAGCCGGTCGAGGTAGGTGTCGTCGATGTCGCAGAGGGCCACGATCGCCTGACCAGCCACACCACGGACGTTGTCGGCCGCTCTGTTGGCCGTGCCGATGCAGGCGATCTGGAGCTTGTCGTTGGCCGCCCGCGAAACCCGCGGGGCCACGCCGGTGAAGACGCCGGCTGAGAGACCGGCAGTGGCGGCAGAGAACGACTTCAGCGCCGTGCGGCGGGTGAGTTGGCGGGCGGGCATGGACGATTCTCCAAAGAGTGCGCAAGCCGACAAGCAAACCTTGAGTGCCGAGACATCGCTTGCTGAGTTGAATGCTATCTTCATGATCAGGAGGCCGCAAAGCCGGCAGCAGTTCCCGTCCCCTCGCAAAGGTACCCCAATGCCGATCGCCCACCCCCTCGTCTGGCTGTCGCTTGCGGCCGTCACCTGCGGCGCATCGTTGGCCGCTCCCCCCGACGCGGCCACGCTCATGGCAGCCGGCGCGACCGTCAGGAAGAACGAGGCCGGGGCGATCGTGGAGGTTCGCTTCAAAGGCCCCGCCGTCGACCGCGGCCTGCTGAAGGCCCTGCCCGAGTTGCCCGCGCTCCAGAGCGTCGTGCTCGCCGGCACCGACGCCGATGACGCGGCCCTCGTGCCCCTCGGCACGATCAGCACGCTCAAGAACCTCGACCTGCGGGACTGCCCGGTGAGCAACGCCGGGCTGGCCCATCTGACGGGCCTTGAAAACCTCGCGGCCCTGCGGCTCTCGGGCAAGTCTGGCAAGACCACCGTCGACGACGCCGGCATGGAACACGTGGCCAAGATCGGCTCGCTGCGGGCGGTGATGCTCGATTTCCTGTGGGTGAGCGAGGTGGGCCTCGAGACGCTTGTGCCGCTCGAGAAGCTCGAAGACCTGACCCTCGCCCAGACCCTCGCTGGCGACGAGGCCGTGCCGGTGATCGCGCGGTTTCCCAAGCTCAAACGGCTGCGGCTGGCGAAGACCGGCATCACTGGGGCGGGCCTGGCCGCCCTCGAGCCGCTCACCACCCTCCGCGACCTCGACATCAGCGAGTGTGCCTCGCTCGACGACGCTGCCCTCGAGCCGATCGGCAGGCTCACCACGCTCGAGCGGCTCAATCTCTGGCGGGTGCCGGTGGGCAACGCCGGCATCGCCCACCTCGCCCCGCTAGTCAAGCTCCGTTGGCTGAATCTCGACAACACGCTGCTTTCCGACGCCGGGCTCGCGGCCCTGGCCGGCATGAAAGACCTCGCGTTTCTCCACGTCGGCTCGACGGCCGTCAGCAATGCCGGCGTCGATCAGCTCGCCGCCCTGCCGGCCCTCCGCGAAATCTTCATCACGCGAACCGCCGTCGACGCGGCCGGGGCTGAAACGCTCCGCCGCCGGCTGCCGGACGCCAAGGTCATCACGACCGCAGGTGAGTGAGCCGGCAGGCCGCTCGTGGTGAGGGGAGGAAGGGGCGTCGCTACGGGCCCGGTGTCGGCAGTTGGGTGAGGCGGATTGGGCGGGTTGGTGGTGAGCGGTTCAGCGGGCTTCCGGGGGCGTCTCTCGCCCGACGGCCCGCCGTCCCCCCGGCTCGCGCCGGGGGGCTTCTATTACGTTACCACGCGCGCCAACGGAATACGGG
>CALGAS010000554.1 GCA_937959175.1 uncultured bacterium
CGGCCGGCGGGCGTCAAAGAGCACCGCCGACGAGCGGCCGATCAGGTTCCAGCCGCCGGGGCTTGCAAACGGATAGACACCGGTCTGCCCGCCGCCGATCCCGACAGCTCCGGCAGGCACCAGCCGCCGCGGGGTCGCCCGCCGCGGGGTCGCAAGTGACTCAGGCAGTCCGGCGAGATAGCCGAACCCCGGCAGAAAGCCGATCGCCTCCACCAGATACTCAGGCTCAGTGTGGGCAGCGATCAGCCGCTCACGAGAAAGCCCGCAGCCGCGGCAGACCTCCTCGAGATCCGCGCCGTCGTACACCACCGGGATCTCGTGCACTGCCGACCCGCCGCCGGGGGCAACGGCGACCCCGCCACCCTCGGCCACCGCGGCAGTGATCGCCGCCTGAAGCCCGTCAAGGTCCTCGACCGCCCGCGGATCGTAGGCCACGCTGACGCAGCCAGGTGAGCCGATCACGTCTGTCACACCGGCAATGGCGGCGGCCTCGATCGCCGTGACGATCGCCCGCACCCAACCGATCCCCTCCGCAGCGGTTCCGCCCTCGACCCGCATGGCGACCGCCCAATCTCCGACCGGCTCGGGATACGACACGCCCTTGATCATCACTCCAGTCTATGAGGCCCGGAGGCGGAAAAATGCCTCGAAACAGACGTGATGAAGTCCAGTAAAATGGCTAAAAATCATGATTTTGGCTGATTGAGAGTAGAGATTACAATCAGCTGAATGATCGCTCGCGATGCCTTCGAGACCGTCACGACGCTGGCCCGCGACTATCCGGTCGTTGCCGTCACCGGGCCCCGCCAGGCGGGCAAGACAACGCTCGCCCGGGCGGCATTTCCGGGGCACGCCTATGTCAGCCTGGAGAACCCGGCCCAGCGAGCGTTCGCTGAAGATGACCCGGCGGGATTTTTGCATACGTTCCCGGCCGGCGTGATCCTCGACGAAGTTCAGCGGTGCCCCCGCCTTTTCGAGTGGCTGCAAGGCATCGTAGACGAGGAGCGGGAGCCAGGCCGCTTCGTGCTGACCGGGTCTCAGCAGTTCGGACTCCTCTCAGGCATCACGCAGAGTCTCGCCGGGCGAGTCGCGCTCGTTAGCCTGCTGCCCTTTGCCGCGTCGGAACTCCGGGCCGCCGCCGTTCTGCCGCCGACGGCTGATGAGGCGGTCTTTCGCGGAGGCTACCCGCCGCTCTTTGACCGCTCCCTCGACCCGGTCATCTGGTTTGGAAACTACGTCCAAACCTATCTCGAGCGAGACGTTCGGCAGCTGCTCAACGTTCGTGACCTGACGCAGTTTCAGCGGTTCGTGCGGCTGTGCGCGGGCCGCACCGGGCAGTTGGTGAACCTGAGCAGCCTCGGCGAAGAGGCCGGCGTGAGCCACAACACCTCGCGGGAATGGATTTCGGTGCTCGAGGCGAGCTTCGTGCTGTTTCGGCTGCCGCCGTACCATCGCAACTTCAACAAACGGCTCGTCAAGACACCGAAGCTCTACTTTCACGACACCGGTCTTGCCGCCTGGCTCATGGGCATTGAATCGGCTTCCCAACTAGCCACTCATCCGCTGCGGGGGCCGCTCTTCGAGACCTGGGTCGTTGGGGAGTTTCTCAAACGACGCTGGAACGCGGGACGCCCCTCAAACCTGTTCTTCTGGAGGGACCGTTCGGGCCACGAGGTCGATCTGCTGGTGGAATCCGCACAGGGAATCCAGGCCGTTGAGGTCAAGGCCACGGCAACGCCCACGGCCGACGCCCTCCGCGGGCTCGATCACTGGCGAACGCTGACGGGCGGTTCCGAACCGCGGCCCTGCCTCGTCTACGGTGGTGATCTGCGGCAGCGACGGTCGGACTGCGACATCCTGCCCTGGCGGACGCTCTGACGTTCCGCCAGGGAGAGCCCGCCGCCTACGGCTCCTCGCCGAGGGCGAGCGCCGCAAACGAGGCCAGCCAGTGTTCGCCGACATAATCGCCGCCGATCACGTGCGGGAGGGCCGGCTCGAGGTTGTTTTCGGCGGCCGCCCGCAGGTCGGCCATCCGTGGATGCCCCGCCGGCAGGGCGGCGGCGATCCGCCGCAGGCACCAGGCCCGCGAGAGTCCCAGCCCGTCGAGGTGCACCACCTGCGGATCTTCCCGGTCGCTCACGACCACTGGCTCGGCCAGCGGGCCCAGGCCGTCGGGCAAGAGGCCGTCAAACCACGCGGCAAACGACTTCTCGGGCAGCACGGCAGCCAGGAGCGCCGCCTCGCAGAGCAGCGGCGAGAGAAAGTCGGTCAGCGAGGGCTCGAAACCGGGGCGGGCATCGCGATCACCCCCGTACCAGCGGCTCGCCGCATGGGCGATCGCCGTGGCCAGCTCTTGGTCGTGGCACCCGCGGGCGTAGTCGAGAGCCAACAGGCAGGCGAAGGCGGTGTTGGCATGGGTGCCGGCCCGAATCGGGTAACCGGCCGCCCGCACGAACTCCGCCAGCCGCCCAGCTAGGTCGCTGGCCAGCGGATCGACTGCTGCCGCCCAGCCAGCCGCGGCTGGCTCCTGCTCCTTGAGCCGCTCGAGTTCCGCCCGTAGTTCCAAGAGCCAGGCCCAGCCGTAGGGCCGCTCAAAACTCTTCGCAGCCGGCCGGGCCAGGGCGGCTCGCTCGGCTGCCATGCCCTCCTCCGTGAGCCGGGCCGTGAGCGTCTCCCGGAGAGCAGCCGCCATCTCACCATCGGGAAAGAGCCGCAGCAGCCGGACGGGCAGCCAGTGCATGTGGACGGCCGAATGCCAGTCGAAGGCGCCGCAAAAGACCGGGTGCCGAGCAACGTGATCGGCAGCCTCCGGTTCGGGCCCCTCGAGCACGTAATCGAGCTTGTGGGGAAACGGCCGCGATACGTTGGCGATGGCCACGCGGGCGAAGGCGGCGGCGAGTCCTGATTCGATTCGCATCCAATGGGTCCCCGCGGGGAAAAGCGTCTGCCGGCAACCTGGGCAGGATACCGCCGACCTTCCGAATGGCACAGGTTCGCCTCAACGTGCCGGCTGGAAGGGGCCGACGTCAGAAACGCATTCGGGGAATGCCCCCCTCACCCAGGGCCCCTCTGCGAGCAGTCATCATGCCACCTCTCACGGCCCCGGCCGGCCGGATCGGCCCCGGCCTGGATCGAGTTTCCGCCAGTCGCTTTCGTCGGTCGGCTCCCGCTCTGCCCATCGCCCCGCTCATCGCCCTGGTGGCAGGCCTGACGGCAGTCCCGGCGGCTGCCGAGTTTCCCAGGCTGCTCCGGGGCCTCGCCGCCCCCTTCCGAGCCGCCAACCGCGAGGCTCCTCCCCTGCCCGAGGATCCCTGCCTCGACGTCCTGACCGGCGAGGTCCTCTGGCTCGAGCACCACATCGACCACTACGGCTCGATCGTCGCCAAGTCGCCCGACGTCTGGGGCCAGAACCGGCTGACGCGGCACCGGGCCGAATACGAGCAGCAGATGCGGGCCCAGCTTGACCGCTTCGAGAGCCGGGCCAGCGCCGCCCTCCGCCGCAGCGACCAGGCCTTTCTCGGCATGGCGATGGCGCTCCAGTCGGCCTCCGGCAATCGCCGCCGCGGCGAGCAGGTGCCCGTGCCAGCCGCCAACACCTCGAGCACCGCCGTCGCCCGGGTCGAGGGCCTGATTCCCTCGACCAACGAAGAGGTTTCGCGAGCCGGTTCCGGCGTGATCGCCCGCTCCGCACCCTTCGCCCTGCCGGCTGGCCCCGACGGGGTCTCCTTCGGTAGCGGACCGCTCTCACTCGAGCCGACGCTCCATCTCGATCAGCTCTCCCGCTACCTCAACCACCTCAATCAGCTGCGGCGGATCAACGAGGGCGACGACTCCGCCGACTCGCCTGGCTACTCGCTCAACCTCGTGCGGATTCCCGTCTCGATCACCCCCGGCGACCTGACCCGCAAGGGGCACGGCGCCGAGATCACCTTCATCGCCGAGCCGATCCTGGGCGAGGATCTGCTTCCGAGCACCTTCCGCAACCTCGTCATCAACGACCTCGTCGACACGATCGCCCCGGCGCTGACCTGGGCTGTCAACGATTCCGAATGCCTCGCCTGGACCGCCACGATCCTCGGCGACGCGACCGCCCCGGAAGCCGCCGCTGCCCCCGATGCCGACCGCCGCCAGGGGATCATGGCGGCCATGCAGGCCCTCTCGGCCCGCCTGCCCGCGGTCGCCCCTACGTCGGTGCCGGCCGTTCAGACCCGGCGGGCCCGCCTGCCGATTCCCTTCTCGCAGCTGGCCGACGTCAGCGGCATCCGCCAGATCGCGATCCTGATCCGCGACACCCGCGCGGCTCTCGAACACGATCCGGCCAACCGCCCGTGCATCACCTACATGAGCGTCCAGGGCCACCTCAAGAGCGAACTCGCCGCCGCCTTCGACTTCCTCGCCAGCCCCGCCCACCGCCATCTCTGGCAGGAACTGCCCGGCTGGAATCTCGCCGGCCTCGTCCGCAGCCGCGACGCGGCCCAACTGGGAGGCGTCCGCTGCCGGTTCTTCACGAGCGTTGCCGCCGGCCAGCCCGGCACGAGCGGCGGCCACTGGCTGCTGCCTACCCCCGACGGCTCGGCTGACTCCGAAGCCCTCGCCGACGCCGACCTCTGCTGCGGCCAGCCCCAGCCGGCGGTGCCGGTCTGTCAGACGACGACCGCCGTGCTCGCCTGGGGAATCCTCGTCGAAAGCGCCCTGCTCGACCAGCGGCTCCGGGAAGATGTCCGCGAGTCGGCGACCTCGCTGGGCCTGCCGGCTCCGGCCGTCGAATACGCCGGCCCCTTCTACGGCCCTGCCCCGAGCCCGGAGGCCCGGGCCGCCTTCGCCGACTACGTTCGCACCCGCTGGCCGATCCGGGTCTTCGCCCTCGATCCGGCGATCGAGGAGCAGAACGTCGACGAGTCCTACTCCCGCCGCCGTGAGCTCCAGATCGCGATGGCCCTGGCCGCCGCCAGCGGCCGGCTCAACGCCCAGGCCCTGACCCGCTACACCCGGCGATTGGAGACCGATCTGGCGACCGTCTCGCTCAACCGCACGATCGTCGGCTTTTCGCACGGCGACGACACCTTCGGCTGGCGGTTCCATCCCCGCGTCCAGTCGCCGCCGACCCGCGGCACGCTGGCCACCTGGGCCGAGACCCTCCGCGGCGGCCCCACGACCGACGGCGACCTCGCCCAACGGCAGCTCGAGCCGGGGATGCGGGAGTGCTCGGCGATCGTGGTGATGCCGTCGTTCGTGCCCCACGTGCGGTTCGACGTCCAGTCCCGCTGGTTCTCGCTGGTCCATCCGCGGGCGGTCGTGCCCGACGTCCGCGAGTCGGTCCGGCTGACGCGGGCGGTGGCCGCGATCCGTCAGCAGGGCGACTGCTGCCGCGGGTGCCGGGATGGCTCGGCCCCGCTCGCCGCCGCCCAGCTGCAGCGGGCCGTCGACCGGCTCGCCCGTCGCCTGCCGGTGCAGAACCTGACGGCCCTGGTCCCCTATGAGAACACCGCCGGCGGCTTCGAGCTGTTCAACACCGGGATCAGCGATCTTGCGCCGGAACTGCTCGGCTGGTATGGCGCTCCTGGGATCGACCCAGCCGGCACGACCTCGCTCTTCCTCGTCGGGAAGGGAGCAAGCATCCACGACACGGAGGTGATCGCCGGCGGCCGCCGACTTCCCTTCACGCTGATCGGCCGCGATGTGCTCCGCGTCGACATCCCTGGCGGGGTCCAGACGATTCCCGCGGCCGAAGGCTGCTCGGCAGGCACGGCCGCCTGCCACGCCCGGAGCCGCCTGCTGCTCGCCTCGGCCGCCGAGCCGCTGCCGGCCCCCCGGGTGAGCCTCGCCGCTGCTCCCGACTGCTGCGGCATCGACTGCAACAACCGCGAGACAGTCCCGATCCACCTGGCGACGCCCTACGGCGTCAGCGGCCGGCTGCTGGTGCCGGTGATCCCGCGAGCCGGCCGGTCGGGCGGCGGTCCGGCCTTCGTCGCCGGCTGCGGCTTCGACCTCTTCTTCTCGACCGGCCGGTCGAGCGGCTCGCCGACGGAGGTGGCCCGCGTCGATGAGTTCTACGACGCCAGTTGCGACGCGATCGAGATCGCCGTGCCCGACTCGTTCATTCCGCCGAGCAAGGCGGTGCTCCAGCTCAGGCTTCGCGACGAGGCCCGCGGCGTGACAGCCGCCACCTTCTCCTTCGCCAATCCCTTCTTCGACGGCAGCCGCGGTCGCTACGTGATCGCCGGCGGCGACCTCCGCAACTTCGTCGGCGACACTTCGCGGCCCGCCACCGACAAGACCCTCCGCGGCGCGGTCAAGCCCTACCTCGACGCCCTTCTGGCCACCGGCGGCCTGGCCGACAACGGCGATTCGCTCACCCTCGCCCTCACCGCCGAGATCGTCGCAGGCGAGCGGGCCGTCCCCGTGGCCGGCAGCCTCCCGGTCACGGCCACCCGTCGCGGCAAGGAATCGCTGCTTCCTCCCGACGGCACCCTCGACTGACTCCGTCGCCGACGCGGCGACGGTGAGCCACGGAGGTTATCCGGCAAATAATGCGGCGTATTGACCAGTGGCCGTCGGCGGCTCAGGGTCAGACGCGGAAGCCCCCCAGCGACGTATCGCCACCATTTCCAAGACGCCGCCGAGGATTATCCAGCAGCCGAAGTCGGCTACCTTGGTCCGTGGAATCACTGGTTCTGCGAACCCCGGCAATTCCCCGGTGATGCCTTGGATTGCCGCCGCAGAGCAGTCTGTGCGACAATGGAAGCATGCCGTCGCGGGTGGAGCAAATCGCCGAGCAAGTGAAGTCGCTTCCGCTGAGCGAGCGGGAGGAACTTCTGGCTTGGCTTGCCGACTTCGAACTCGGCCAGGTTGATGCGTGGGATGAGGAGATCGCCCGGGATTCCCAGCCGGGCGGTCGGATGCAGCGCGTCCTCGATCGCGTACGCCGCGATATCGCCGAGGGAAGGACGAAGCCGCTTGGCGAAGTCATCGACAACGAGTGACTTCTGGTCCGCGTATCGCGCGCTTCCGCCCGATATCAAGCGCCGGGCACGTGCGGCATATCGGCTTTGGCAGCGAGACCCTCGGCATCCGTCCTTGCGCTTCAAGAAGTGCGGTGCGGTCTGGTCAGTTCGCGTTGGCGCTGCCTATCGAGCCCTCGCCGTCTTCGAAGACGACACGTTCTTCTGGTATTGGATCGGTGACCACGACCACTATGAGAAACTTCTCGCCGAATAGCTCGGCCCCACCGCGGCGAACCAAGCGATGGAGCAGCATCGCGATAGCGTCCAGCGGAGTTGAGAATCCTTTGCCGCGATCTGCTCATCGCGGTCGTTCGTCCAAAGAAGAACGGTTGGCGGGGATTGCCGAGGCCGGTGTACTGCCGTCCATAAGCAGTATCGAAGAAATCGAAGCCGCGATCGGGCAACTTTCGCCTGATCAGATCGCGGTATTTCGCGCGTGGTACGCCGAGTTTGATGCCACCGCCTGGGATCGTCAGATC